>JBDLSY010000056.1:0-5675 GCA_039805985.1 Pseudomonadota bacterium
AGTTAAAGAAGAAGTAAAAAAAGACCAAAAGCTCGCTTTACCTTCAGTTGAAATACCTAAGCTTAATTTTTCTGAACAGCCTCCTCCACCGCCTTCTTCATCAGTTGACAGCCTTACTAATTCAGTAGAGTTAATGAAAAAGAGGCAGTTAGATTTGGCTATTATTGAAGGTTCTCCTTTAAAAAAAGACGACTTTTCAAAAAATGCTCAGGTTAATGGTGCTGTAATAAAAAAAACATATGGTCTAAATGCTCTGGATTCAAGTGCCTCTTTAGATGAAGAAAGTTCATCTCAGTATATAATCAAACGACGCTCTTCAAATAACTCGTCTGATTCTACATTAATGATAGTAGAAGATGTGGAGAACAATAAATCAACAGCTCGTCCGTCAAATACACCAGCCATTCGTTCAGACCTTGATTTTTCAGACTTTTTAAAAAATGAAAAGTCTTACACGGAAAAATTAAATAATATTAGTAATACTAAGCAAGACAGTGATTTTGCTAAAAAATTTCCTGAAGCTGTTTTAGGTGAATCAGTCAATGCAGTCGCTAATGTAGTCGCTAAACCAGAACCTTATCACGCTACTGTTTTGGCACGTAAAATTCCAATGAACCCTAATTTTTTTATCCCACAAGGCACAAGTATTCGTTGCGTAATGGAGACTATGGTAATTGCTGATGTTAGCGGGCCTACTCTTTGTATTGTACCTGAATCAATTCGTTCATTTAATGGTCTAAATGTTTTGATTCCTAAAGGCAGTAAAATCATTGGTGATTATGAAAAAACTTCTCTAAGAGAGGAAAGAGTACCCATCATTTGGACGCGTTTAATTACTCCTGATAATATTGATATCGCTTTAAATAGTATGGGAACGTCTTTGTTAGGTGCTAACAATGTTCCAGGTATCGTTGATAAACGTTGGGGCGAACGCTTATTTACGGCTACTTTAATCAGTCTGGGCATTGATGCCTTTGCATGGAAAGTAGTAGATAAATTACCTAAGAAATCTAAAACAACTACCGTAAATGGTAACATCGTCAAAGAAGATGTTGATTTTGACAGTATCGCTGTTAAAAATCTTCGTTCATTCACTGAAGACGAATTAAAACAAAGTCTTGCTATCCCTTATCGTTTAGTAATTAATCAAGGCACTATAGGTAGTATTTTTGTAGCACGTGATTTAGATTTTTCTGGTGTATACGCTGATAGTAAATAGCTCTTTTTCTACTAACATATTGTTTTCCTAAAGGAATTTTCATATGCTTGATGTGACCAATAATAATACTGATGAAACTTTCCTAAATTACCAATACCATGTATTAGGTGTTGCTGATATTCTATTGGATTCAGAGGTTACCGAAATCTGTATTAATCGCCCTGGTCACGTTTTTGTTGAAAAAAGATCTAAGTGGGAAAAAATAGAAGTGCCTACCCTCACGCTTGATAGAGCAAGACAGTTTTGTACCGCCTTAGTAAACGAAAGTGGAACTGGGCAGAGTATTTCTAATACGCACCCATTAGTGTCTTTCACGTTCACAACTGGGCAACGTGCTCAATTTGTTATTCCCCCTGCCTGTGAAGCTGGCTCTATTTCTATTACTATCCGTCAACCTAGTAAGCGCTTATATACTTTAGAAAATTACGCAGATTCTGGATTATTCAAAAAAATTGAAACAGATCACTCAGGTATTTCAGAGGTCGACTTAGATTTATCTCGCTTAAAGCAATCTAATAATTTTGCTGAATTTTTTTCTAAGGCAGTTTTGTACCGTAAAAATATTGTAGTCGCTGGTGCTACTGGTAGCGGTAAAACAACTTTCATGAAGTCATTAGTTAATCATATTCCTCACCATGAACGTTTAGTTACCATTGAAGATGCTAGAGAGTTATTTTTACAGCAACCCAACACCGTTCACTTACTTTATTCCAAAGGTGCGCAAAGTATTGCTAAAGTAACATCAAAAGATTGTATGGAAGCCTGTCTACGAATGAAGCCAGACCGTATTTTATTGGCAGAGCTTCGTGGTGATGAAGCATTCTTTTTTGTTAGAAATTGTGCATCGGGTCACCCTGGTAGCATCACCAGTTGCCATGCTGGTAGTGTTGCCCAAGCTTGGGATCAAATGGCATTGATGATTAAAGCCTCAAATGAAGGATCTGCGCTAGAATTTAGCATTATCAAAACTTTATTACGCCAAACAGTCGATATAATCGTGCACATGCATTGTCATAACGGTAAACGTGAGTTAACGGGCATTGATTTTGTACAAGAGATACCAAACGCATGACTATTAAAAACGATACTTGGATACGGTATATGGCAAAGCACCACGGTATGATTGAACCGTTTGAGTCTAGTCAAATAGCCCAAAAAGATAACAACAAAATCATCAGCTATGGTACATCTAGCTATGGCTATGATGTACGCTGTGCAAGTGAGTTTAAAGTTTTCACCAATATTCATAGTACTGTCGTTGATCCAAAAAATTTTGATAATAAAAGTTTTGTAGATTTTTACGGTGATAGCTGTATTATTCCTCCGAATAGTTTTGCTCTTGCAAGAACCATTGAGTATTTTAGAATCCCACGGAATGTATTAACTATTTGTGTGGGAAAAAGTACTTATGCACGTTGTGGTATTATTGTAAACGTCACTCCATTTGAACCTGAATGGGAAGGTTATGTGACTTTAGAGTTTAGTAATACTACACCACTTCCAGCTAAAATATATGCTGGCGAAGGGTGTGCGCAAGTACTGTTTTTTGAAAGTGATGAAGTCTGTGAAGTGTCTTATAAAGATAGAAAAGGTAAGTACCAAGGTCAGACAGGCGTAACTTTGCCTAAATAATAAAATAGTTATAAGCTAATAGTGTGTTTCTACTAAGATAATGTGAGGTATGATAGTTATGGTGTTTTATGATGAAATGTATGGTCTTTTATCTACAATGCCATCTAGTACAACGTGCACCGTACCGCATTATGCTAAATACCATCAGCTGTTTACGCAACTCACTCAAAAAACTATAGCATTAAAGCGCATTCAAGCTGACAATAGCTTTCGTCAAATTGGTATCACTTTTTCTGTAAATGGTGATCACACAGGTACCGAACGTTTAATACCATTTGATTTAATTCCCCGTATTATTCCAGCGAATGAGTGGCTTTCTTTACAAAAAGGACTCATACAACGTGTGCATGCCTTAAATTTATTCGTGCACGATGTTTATCATGATCAAAAGATTATTAAATCTGGCATTATCCCTCCCGAGCAAATTTATCTTAATGCTCAGTATCGTCCACAGATGCAAGGTCTAAAATTAATAAATAATAACTATTGCCATATTTCTGGTATAGATATTATTCGGGCAGGACAGGGTGAGTTTTATGTATTAGAGGATAATTTACGCGTACCATCAGGTGTATCTTATATGTTAGAAGGTAGAAAAATGATGATGCGTTTGTTTCCGCAAATGTTTAGTCAGTTACCTATTTCACCCATTGAGCATTATCCTAGCCTTTTATTGGATACATTGCGTAGCAGTACTTCTGTAAGTCAGCCTAATATTGTTATTCTTACTCCTGGGAAACACAATTCAGCCTATTTTGAACATACTTTCTTAGCTCAACAGATGGGTCTTGATTTAGTACAAGGTAAAGATTTATTTGTGGACAATGGTTTTGTCTATATGCACACGACTCGGTTACCTAAACGAGTTGATGTCATTTATCGTCGTATTGATGATGATTTTTTAGACCCTTTAGTGTTTCGTAGTGATTCAATTTTAGGTATTCCAGGACTCATGTCGGTTTATCGTATGGGTAACGTAACAATTACAAATGCTATAGGTACGGGTATTGCTGATGATAAATCAACTTATCCTTATATTCCTGAAATTATTAAATTTTATCTAAACGAAGAGCCTATTTTAAATAATGTATTGACTTACCAATGCCGTAAGCCCCGCGATTTAAGTTACGTATTAGCTAATTTAAACCAATTAGTCGTAAAAGAGGTACACGGTGCAGGTGGTTACGGAATGCTAGTAGGCCCTGTTGCAACGCAAGCACAATTGAATGATTTTAGAGATCGTTTGATTGCTAAACCTGAAAACTATATTGCTCAACCTACTTTAGCCTTATCAACATGTCCTACTTATGTTGAACAAGGTGTTGCACCACGTCATATTGATTTGCGGCCCTATATTTTGTCTGGTAAAAATATACATTTAGTACAAGGTGGTTTATGTCGCGTTGCATTAAATGAACATTCTTTAATTGTCAACTCTTCTCAAGGCGGTGGGACTAAAGATACTTGGGTGCTATATGACAATGATATAAAATTGAAGCGAGATTCAAGCGATGCTAACATCTACTGCTGATCACTTATTTTGGATGTCGCGTTACATTGAACGGACTGAAAACACAGTACGAATACTAAGTACTTATTTAAACACTTACCTGCTGACTGGGGAGTGTACTGAACAAAAAAATGCTTATGATGCCCGTGTATTATTACAAATATTTGGACTAGAAACTAATTATTTATCAATTTATACTGTACTAAACAATCACTATATTATGCTGTTTATGGTAAAAAATATAGATAATTTTTCTAGTATTTATTACACTTTATACCAAGCACGCGAAAATGCTCGTGCTATACGTAGTACTTTAACCGCTGATTTATGGGAATCTATTAATTGTACGTGGTTAGAGTTTCAACATAAAATGCAGCATAATCAATGGTATTTAGAGCTTGGTGAGTTGTTTGAGTGGCTTAAAAATCGTATATATTTAATATATGGAACTATTTCTAATACAATGCCACGTAATGAATCGTATGCGTTTATGCGGGTAGGAACAGCAATTGAATGTGCTGAAAATACTGCATGGTTGTTGGATATTCAATGCTTAGAGGGTATGATGAATAATCAGTCAGTCAATATGAATGCTGATTATTATCGCTGGACAGCTATTTTACACAGTGTATCTGCTTACGAAATTTATCGTAAAACATATCATGGCACTATCATACCTGTGCGGGTTGCCGAATTAATAATGATTCGTACGGCTATGCCGCGTTCATTATTAACGTCTATTAACACCCTTTGTCAGTATTTACAGTCTTTAGCTAATAATCGCAGTGATGCTACTTTGCGTAAAGCTAATTTACTCCAAGCCCAACTTAGTTTCACAACAATGGACATTGTTTTGCAACAAGATTTACACGTTTATTTGACTGAATTTTTATCACAGATTCGTGATATTGCTCAAGGAATTAACCGTGATTTTTTAACGAATAAATAATTGTTATATTTTGAATGGGTTATATACTTGATAATAGGGTTATATGCGCTTAACTATTCAACATACTACGCACTATCGTTATGATATATCCCCTAAACAATGGGTTCAATTGTTACGTTTAACACCACGTAATGAAATACATCAGCGCGTTTTAAATTGGCATATTAGTATACCAGGCTATTTAACAAATTTTATAGATGCTTTTTGTAACCAAAGTCATATTCATACGTTGCGTGAGCCACATACTAGTTTATGTATAGCCGTTGAGGGTGTGGTAGAGCTAAATACTTTGATAGATGGGCGATTACTGACCTTGCCTGCTAGTGAAGCTATTCCTGCTTTAACGTATTTAACACCGACTACTT
>JBDLSY010000057.1:0-3908 GCA_039805985.1 Pseudomonadota bacterium
AATATTAATTTAAATTGGTTTTATATTTTTTAGTTTTATATTTTTTAGTTTTACACTTTTTATGAAACAAGCTAACTATAAACAGTCATTTCGTTATAAAAAATCAATTTTAGATTTAAATACTAATGCTATGCCAGAAACAATCTTAAGGCCAGTCCATATTGGATTTGTTTATTTGACTTTGTTCATTGCATTAATGCTTAATTTATTACCTTGGGGTAGTTGGACATTTGTGCCGGACTGGCTTGCTTTAGTGTTATTATTTTGGGCCGTTCGTGAGCCACGTTTAGTTGGTTTTGGTATAGCATTTGTACTGGGCTTACTGATGGATACCCGAAATGGTATGGTACTTGGTGAATACGCCTTAGTGTATGTAATGTTAGCCTTTGCTGGGACTACTTTGTCCAAGCGTTTGCCTAGTTTTGATTTTTTTTATCAGACTTTGCACATAGCACCTATATTACTTAGTGCCCGTCTATTAAGTTTAATCATTCGTTCTGTATTAAACGGTACATTGCCTGATTGGATCGCTTTAGTTAGTCCATTATTGACTGTATTATTTTGGCCCATATTATTATGGTTATTATTGATGCCGCAGCGTACGCCTGTTAATGTAGACCTTAACCGTCCTTTATGACCATATTAAGAAATACTGAATTAGAATTAGTTGCTTTTCGCTTGCGTATCAGCGTAGCGATTAGCGTGATTGTGGTTGTTTTTGGGTTATTAGTATTGCGATTGGCATGGCTGCAAATTATTCATCATCGCGATTATTTGACTCAATCTGAAGACAACCGTACATCAGTGATTCCATTAACACCTAGCCGTGGACTCATTTTAGACAGAAATGGGGTTGTATTGGCGCGTAATTACTCTGCTTATACTTTAGAGATTACACCCAGTAAAGTTAAAAATATTGAAGCAGTGATTGATGACTTATCAACGTTTATTACGATTACGGCTAGAGACCGCAGTCGTTTTAAGAAACTTTCAAAAGATTCACCTAAACTGTCTTCCTTTCCGATTAGAACACGTTTAGACGACGATGAGGTAGCAAAATTTACGGTACAACGTTACCGATTTACGGGTGTTGAAGTGCAGGCACGTTTGTTTAGGCAGTACCCTATGGCAGAAGCCGCCAGTCATTTGTTAGGTTATATCGGACGCATTTCTGAAAAAGATGCTTTGCGTATTGAGGCCAATGAAGAGATTGCCAGTAATTATTTAGGCACTGAATATATTGGTAAAGATGGCTTAGAAAAAAGTTATGAGTCGGTATTACACGGTAAAACAGGTTTTGAAACCGTAGAAGTCAGTTCTCATGGCAGCCCTATTCGGACATTATCACAAACAACTTCATTGCCAGGTAATAATTTAATTTTATCAATTGATATTGAATTACAAAAGGCTATTGAATCTTGGTATGGCGATAATCGTGGTGCATTGGTAGCGCTTGACCCTGTTACAGGCGAGGTTTTAGCAATGGTGAGTAAGCCAAACTATGACCCTAACTTGTTTGTTGAAGGCATTGATGTTGATAATTGGAAAGCACTAAATGAATCTTTAGACAAGCCACTTTTAAACCGTCCTTTAGCGGGACTATATCCACCAGGTTCAACGTATAAGCCGTTTATGGCCTTAGCTGCATTAACTTTGGGCAAACGCACGCCTGAACAAAGTATTGCTGACGCCGGTTATTTTATGTTAGGAACCCATCGATTTAGAGATGATAAAGTTGGCGGACACGGTACTGTTAATATGTACCGCAGCATTGTAGATTCTTGTAATACATATTATTATGTGTTAGCCAACGATTTAGGGGTTGATGCCATTCATGATTTTATGAAGCCATTAGGCTTTGGTCAAATAACAGGGATTGACTTAGATGGTGAACGAGCTGGTGTATTACCGTCTACGGACTGGAAACGCAAGGCATATAAAAATATATTGCACCAAAAATGGTACGCTGGCGAAACAATTTCTATCGGAATTGGTCAAGGCTATAACAGTTTTACCATGTTGCAATTAGCACAAGCGACAGCGACTTTAGCCAATCAAGGTATACAACAATCACCGCATTTGGTCACGGCTACTGAAGATAGCCAGACAAATATCCGCACACCTATTGTATTAAAACCTAAAGTCGATTTTAAATTCAAGCCTGAACACGTAGAAACCATAAAACGTGCACTCATAGGCGTTAATATTGAAGGAACTTCTTCAGGGGCTTTTCGCAATACACCCTATCAAGCCGCAGGAAAAACAGGCACTGCACAAGCCATAGGGATTAAAAAAGATGCTAAATACAATGCCAGTAAAGTTGCTGAACGCTATCGCGACCATGCATTGTATATGGCTTTTGCACCTGCAGATAAACCTAAAATTGCATTGGCTATGATTGTTGAAAATGCTGGTTTTGGCGCACAATCTGCAGCACCTATTGCTAGAAAGGTTTTTGATTACTGGTTAATAGGCAAACGTGAAGTGTCTGCTAGTACTACAAATAATGCAGTCAATAATGCAGTCAATAGTCCAGTAAATAATTTGAGTATTGTCCGTAAAATAAACAACAACTCTACAACAGTCAGTGATAAAAAACAGTCTATACCCAGTGGGATAAAACTATGATTAAAAGCAATACAATACAGTGGATAAACCAACGCTGGTCTGTGCTAGACAAGCCTATGTTATGGGTATTAACTGGTTTAACGTGTATAGGAATGCTGAATATGTGGAGTGCCACATCAGGTAATCCTGATAAATTTTTTGACCAACTGCGTAATTTTTTTTTAGCATTTATGGTGATGTGGACTTTAGCACATGTACCACCGCAGACTTTTATGCGTTTTGCAATTCCCGCTTATTTAGTTGGTGTAACATTATTAATTGCAGTGGCTTTATTCGGCGATATTAGTAAAGGTTCTCGGCGTTGGCTTAACCTTGGTATTACAAAAATACAACCGTCAGAAATTTCTAAAATTGCTGTACCTTTAATGTTAGCGTGGTATTTTTCTAAGCATGAAAGTATGTTACGTATACGTGATTTTCTTATTGCGGCTATTTTATTGCTCATTCCTTTTTTATTGATTGCACGACAACCTGATTTAGGCACTGCATTACTGGTGGGTTCAGCTGGGTTTTTTATTATTTATTTTGCAGGACTCAGTTTTAAATTACTGATACCTATTGTTGTTATTGGTGTAGTAGGTATGACTGGTCTATATGTGTTTGAGGCGGACATTTGTCAAAAACAAGTTAAATGGCCGCTATTACATGACTATCAAAAAAGCCGTGTGTGTACTTTATTAGACCCTACTTTAGATCCATTAGGAAAGGGTTTTCATACGATTCAATCGACTATTGCTATTGGCAGCGGCGGTATCCTTGGAAAAGGATTTATGCGTGGAACACAGGCACAATTAGAGTTTATTCCTGAACGTTCAACTGATTTTGCTTATGCTGTGTTTGCTGAAGAGTGGGGATTTATCGGCGGGCTTATTTTAATTGCTTTATACATTGCTTTACTATTTAGAGGTTTGTTGATTGCGACACATTCGCCCACTTTATTTACTCGGTTGTTATCAGGTAGCTTAACATTGATTATTTTTATTTATGCGACTGTTAATATGGGTATGGTAATTGGTATTTTACCAATAGTGGGTGTACCTATGCCGTTTATTAGCTATGGAGGAACTGCTTTACTAACAATTGGTGTCGCATGTGGTATGTTAATGAGTATTCAGCGTCATCGCAGTTTAGTACAAAGCTAGTATAGGATAGATACGTGATATTAACCCAAAATATTTTTTAACCACAAAGGTGGTTGGCTAATACTGTCCGTGCCGTCATACGCCAATAAATCTATTCGCATCATTGGTGCTTTTGAAAGTTGTGCAGCATAAGCTGTT
>JBDLSY010000058.1:0-7956 GCA_039805985.1 Pseudomonadota bacterium
ATATTAGCCATTGAAGATGATCGTTTTTATGACCACATAGGGATTGACATATATGGTATTTTGCGTGCCATCGTCAGTAATGTAAAAGCAGGGTCTACACAAGGTGCGAGTACAATCACTCAACAAGTTGCACGTAATTTCTTTTTAAGCAATGAACGAACGCTGAAACGTAAAATTTATGAAATTTTATTATCACTCAAATTAGAGCGGCAACTGACTAAAGACCAAATTTTTGAATTGTACATTAATCAAATTTATCTAGGTGAGCGTGCTTACGGCTTTGCGAGTGCTGCACAAATTTATTTTGGTATTCCTTTGAGTCAAGTGAGTATTGAACAAGCCGCAATGCTAGCAGGTATTCCCAAAGCACCTGCTGCCAATAACCCAAGAAAAAACTTTATTAGGGCTAAACAACGTTCAAACTATATTTTGGAACGTATGCTAAAACAAGGCTATATTACCGAGGAAGAACACACCAAAGCCCGTGCAAATCCTATGAAAAATGAAATTCGCTACGATTATTCAGCCAGTGATTTTAAATCCGATTATGTTGCAGAGATAGTGCGAAAAACAATGTACGATAAATATGGTGATGCTATTTATAGCATGGGCTTGCAAGTGTACACAACTATTTTAAAAGCTGATCAAGCGGCGGCTTATGCTGCAGTGCGTAAAGGTTTACTAGACTATGACCGCCGTCATGGTTACCGTGGTCCTGAAGGTTTTGTGGCTTTGTCTGCTGAAACTGATGTGCGTGATGACGAAATTAATGATGCCTTAGACAATCATCCCGATAATGACCAATTGTTTTCGGCCATAGTGACCTCTATTTCACCTAAAAAGATAACGGCTGTTATGCGTAATGGCGAATCAATTAATATGACTGGCGAAAGTTTGCGACTGGTATCAAAAAATTTAACCGATAAATCAACTGATAGTAAACGTATTATTGTAGGCAGTGTCATTCGTGTTATTCAAAACACATCAACAGACAATACGATTCGCTGGAGTGTGACACAGATTCCAGAAGTCGAGGCAGCCCATATCGCTATTAACCCTTATAACGGTGCAGTCCGTGCTTTAATTGGCGGTTTTGATTTTAATAAAAGTAAATTTAACCATGTAACGCAAGGGTGGCGACAACCAGGGTCTGCTTTTAAACCATTTATTTATTCAGCGGCTGTAGACATTGGTTACTCTGCTGGTAGCATTGTGCAAGACACACCTTTTTCAGTTGATGCAGGGGTAACGGGTGGCAAAGCATGGGAGCCAAAAAATTATGATGGTAGATTTGAAGGGGCCATGACGATGGCTACTGCCTTAGCAAAATCTAAAAATATGGTATCTATTCGCTTAATGCAAGCAGTGGGTGCTAGAGATACGCAAGATTGGATTACGCGTTTTGGTTTTGAAGCCAGTAAACATCCGCCTTATTTAACAATGGCTTTAGGGGCGGGGACTACTAATCCGTGGCAGTTAAGTCAAGCTTATGCAGTATTTGCAAATGGTGGTTATAAAGTCAATGCGTTTATTATTAATAAAGTACTAGACGGTAAAGGCAATGTTTTAATGCGAGCCAAACCTAAGTTGGCTGATGATGAGGCTAACCGTGTGATTCCAGCAGAAAATGCTTACACAATGCATACTTTACTGCAAGGCGTGGTTAATTACGGTACTGCAACCCGCGCAAATGTATTAAAACGAGCCGATTTAGCGGGTAAAACAGGGACGACTAACGATGCCTTTGATGCTTGGTTTGGTGGTTATGCTAGTCAAGTAGTCGGTGTTACGTGGGTAGGTTTTGATACGCCAAAAAGTTTGGGCGATAAAGAAACGGGCGGTGGCGTAGCTTTGCCGATTTGGATTGAATATATGGCAAAAGTATTACCGAATATTCCTGAAGAAATACGTAAACCACCGCCGAAAAAAAGTACTATCAATGATGATGAAGCGATTAAAGTTTCCCCTACTGAAGAGGTAGAGACCGTTGATTCTACTGCACTGGCTAATGCAGCAGCCCAATTAGTGCCTTCGTCTGTGGATACTTTACCGCCGCCCAATCCTGTAATAGAGCCTGTTGCACAGTAAACCGTTTATAAATATGATAAATATTTAATAATAAATAATAAATAAATAGTAAATAGTAAATAGTAAATAGTAAATATTAAATATTAAATATTAAATAGTAAATTTAATAAGCATAAATAAAAGTGTTAAACATACAAAATATATGGTAATCAATTTAATTCACTTAAAAACATACTTTCCTAAAACAGTGCGTGTTGCGATGGGGGCATTGTATATAGTTAGTATGCCCTGCTTTGCTGGTTTATTAGACGACAATGAGGCACGTAAGGCTATTTTAGAATTACGTACCGAAGTACGACAACGCGAGGCACAAAATACTGAAAAAGTTAATCAATTAAGTATCAATTTAACCCAAGAGCTAGCACAATACGCTAAGCAAAACCAACAGTTGCTTGAAGAGGTTAATACACTTAAACGAACTATTTTAGACTTGAACAATATGTTGATACAAACAAAAGAAGCGCACGCCCGTTTGTCAGGGCAATTAGAGTTATTGGTGAATCAACAACAAAACTATGCCACAGATTTAAATAAGCAAACGGTTATTTTACAAACACATCAAGCAAAATATGTTGAACAAACCGCTAATTTAGACAAAAGACTGGCTCAATTAGAACCTAATAAGATTGATAAAAATCAAGAACCTGTCGCTGAACGTAGCGAAATATTTGATTTTAACTCCGCATTAGCACAGTTTAAAGCGGCTAACTATTTAGCATCAAGTCAATCATTTACGGCTTTTATAGCACAATATCCTCGTAGTGAACTATTAGCTAATGCTTATTTTTGGTTAGGTAACGCACATTACGCACACCGTGATTCTAAGGCTGCAATTACAGTACTAAATACCTTGTTAAGACAGTTTCCTGATTACGTCAAAGCGGCAGAAGCATCATTGACTTTAGCCCAAAGTTACGAAGATATTGACGATATTAAACGCAGTCAAGATGTATATCAATCAATTATTAGTAAATTTCCTAATACTGCCGCCGCTCAAACCGCAGCCCAAGCACTGCCAAAAAAAGCAGTCTCACCTATTAAAAAAATAATGCTTATGCCTAAAAAAAATTAAAACTTAAAAATTAAAAATTAAAAACTAAAAACTTTATCGCCCTAATACAGCGTGCAATATAAACCGTGAGCCGACATACGACAATAATAATAAACCTGTTGCAGTCCAAACAGCAATACATAGGTTTAAACCACGCCAAGCATATTTTTGATAACCGTAAGGAACGGCTAACCATACGAATAAACTCATGATACTTAAGATAGTTTTATGTTCAAAACGAAGCAATCCGTTGTAAATGCCTAGTCCAATGGTCAATAATAGTAGTCCAGCAGTCCAAATGCTTTGATGGATTAATAAGCGTTCTAATACAATTAATGGTGGGCAATGCCGTGTTAGTCGTTTTGCCCAATTAGCACTCACTGCTTGACGTTGCTTTAAAACAGTTTGTAAACCTAATAATAACAAGGCGTGTCCTGCAGCCAACAGTGCAACGCCATGGGCTGCAATACCCATTAAAACATGTAAAACACCTGTGATACTAGTAGGCAATACAAATGTAGCAGGTAGATACTCCCCTAATATAACGGCTAACGCTGGCAAACTTAAAGCAAATGGCCGTAGACTATCAATGGCTATAAAGCGAGATTCTATTATGAACAAATACATACCCACACAAGCGGCTAAACTAAGCCCTTGTGCATAGCCAAATGCTATGCTCCCCGTGGGTTGTAGTAGTGTGAATAACAACAGCAATGTATGAGACAAAGTCGTAATTATTAAGGCGGTGTCTTGCCAACGAGGTATTTTTAAAAAAGTATCATGGCGATTGTTGTGTTGCCATGCTAAATACGCCAAATTTGTATACGATATGCCTACACAGACCGCTAAAAAAATAAGCCAGCTAAAATAATAATAACTCATATCATCAATCCAATTAAAACTCGCAATTAAAAATTTACAACACAACAGTGTAATCATCTATCAATGCCAACGATTACAATAAGTTATATTTTTAATAAATTAACTTTAATAAATTAATCCTAATAACTGAATAGCTAAATAACTGAATAGCTAAATAACTGAATAACTTAATAACTTAATAATCTATCACTCTTTAAATAAAAATACTCATTTTATGGCAAATACTCTAACTGAAAAACTGTCCCAAATTGTTAAAACCATGCGCGGTCAATCTAGAATGACTGAATCTAATACTGCTGATATGTTACGCGAAGTTAGATTAGCTTTATTAGAGGCTGATGTTGCTTTGCCTGCCATACGCGATTTAATCGCTAATGTTAAAGAAAAAGCTTTGGGTGAGGCAGTCATAGGCAATTTAAACCCTGGTCAAGCCCTAGTCGGCGTGGTTCAGCAAGAATTAGCTCGTTTAATGGGCAGTGATTTAGATGAAAAGTCACGGCTCATTAATTTGGCCTGCCAGCCGCCTGCTGTTATTTTAATGGCAGGTTTACAAGGGGCAGGTAAAACAACGACTACAGGTAAACTCGCTAAATGGTTAGTGGATCGTAAGAAAAAAGTATTGACTGTTTCAGCGGACGTATACCGTCCTGCCGCGATTGAACAATTAAAAATGGTGACGGTACAAGCGGGTGCAGATTGGTTTGAATCGGATTCAACACAGACGCCTACTGATATTGCTGCCGCTGCATTAAAACATGCAGGTATTCAGTTTTATGATGTACTCTTAGTGGATACTGCAGGCCGTTTAGGGATTGATGAATTATTAATGCGTGAAATTCAAGGTTTACATACGCAGCTTAATCCTATTGAAACTTTCTTTGTAGTTGATGCCATGCAAGGGCAAGATGCTGTCAATGTTGCTAAAGCATTTGGTGATGCTTTACCTTTAACAGGTGTCATTTTAACTAAAACTGATGGTGATTCACGCGGCGGTGCTGCTTTATCTGTACGTCATATTACGGGTAAACCAATTAAGTTTTCAGGGACTAGTGAAAAAATTGCAGGTTTAGAGGCATTTGACGCTGACCGTATGGCTCAACGTATTTTAGGTATGGGGGATATTTTATCTTTAGTTGAAGAAGCCAGCCAAGCCATTAATGTAAAAGAAGCTGAAAAATTAGCTTTAAAAATGAAAAGCGGTGCTCGCTTTGATTTAGATGATTTTAAAGCACAAATCGCACAAATGAAAAATATGAGTGGTATGGCTAATTTAATGGATAAATTACCTGCCAGTATGCAGGCTGCAGCCAGTAAAGTAGACCCTAATGCAGCGGTTAAACGGGTTGCTTTAATAGAAGGCATAATTAATAGTATGACTGCTAAAGAACGCGCACAACCTGAACTGATTAAAGCAACCCGTAAAAAACGTATTGCTGCTGGCAGTGGCACTAGTGTGCAAGAAGTCAATAGAATGCTTAATGAATTTGACCAAATTAGCGGCTTGATGAAAAAAATGCAAAGTTCAGGTATGGGAAAAATGATGAAAGCAATGGGTAAAATGGGCGGTGCAGGGGTGCAAAATGCAGCCAGTGGTTTAATGGCACGTTTAACAGGGCGTAATTAATTTAAAAATTTAAAACTAATGCCTATTATTCAGCCAGTTACAATGCAGTTAAGCGGTTCGCATGGTGAACTTGTCGCACAAGTTTTAGCCCGTTTAGGCCATGAACCCACACTAAATGCGGCCGCAAAATTATTGTTTGTAGTCAGCGATGATGACACCTCTGAAGCCGCAGCCATTGCCCATCAAGCGGCCCAAATATTGCAACTGGCTACACAATTACGGCATTTAATTGATGCACCTAAACACGCAGGTAAAAATGTACGCGATGCGACTGCACAAATAGAACAATTAAGACGCATGGTTCTAGCAATGGCGACCGATTTACGCGGGGTACTCATTGCTTTAGGCAGCCAGTTGGTTCGTTTACGCGAATGCGTTGTTCATCATACTGAACCTGACGCTGCTTGGTTACAAGAGGTACTACAGGTATTTTCGCCCTTAGCAAACCGCTTAGGTGTATGGCAATTAAAGTGGGAGCTAGAAGATTTAGCTTTTAGATTTGCACAGCCTGAACAATATCACCGTATTAATACGGCTTTAAACGCCAAGCATGAAGAGCGACAACTATTAATAGAAACGGTATGTTCCCGGTTATCTAAAGAATTTACCGCGACCCATATACTCGCTAAAGTCTATGGCCGTCCTAAGCACATTTATAGTATCGCTAATAAAATGGTTTTAAAAAACCTATCGTTTGAATCGTTATATGACTTGCGTGCCGTTCGCGTCGTAGTTAATACGGTACGTGATTGTTACACTGCCTTGGGCGTAGTGCATGATATTTATTTGCCGATTACTAAAGAATTTGACGATTATATTGCACGGCCTAAACCCAATGGTTATAAGTCTTTACATACGGTGATTATTGCGGACGATGGCAAACCCGTTGAAGTACAAATTCGTACCGAAGCGATGCACGAATTTGCCGAATTTGGTGTGGCGGCTCATTGGCGTTACAAGGAAGGGGCTACCAATAAACCTTCAGTTGAAGAAGCTAAAATTGCTTGGCTTAGACAATTATTGGCTTGGAAAAAAGATTTAAGTAAAACAAATAGTGAACATTGGCAAAGTTCTAGCAGTGAATCAAACAATAACCAACGTATTTTTTGCTTAACGCCAGCAGGGCGGGTGATAGAATTAACAAAAGGCAGTACGCCCATTGACTTTGCTTATGCTTTACATACTGATTTAGGGCATCGCTGTCGTGGGGCAAAAATAGACGGTGCAATAGCGCCATTGAACACGCCATTGTGTAGTGGTCAAACAGTTGAAATATTGTCTGACCGTAAACACAATGCAGGGCCTTCACGTGATTGGTTAAATATCAATTTAGGCTACACTGCCAGTCACCGTAGCCGTAGCAAAGTACGCGCTTGGTTTAATGTTTTAGCCCACAATGAGGCAATCATACAAGGGCGTGCGGTGATTGACCGTGAGTTAGCCCGTTTAGGCAAAACGGCTGCAAGTACAGTCGGTGGTTTAACACAATTAGCTAAACAAATGGGCTATGAAGATACCCAAGCTTTGTTTATTGTTGCTAATAAAACTAATTTTAATACCCGAACGATTGAGTTAGCACTAGAGTCATTAAAAGCAAAAGAAACACCTAAACAAGCGATTAATAAAGCCAGTGAACATCTTCTGGAACATCTAGATTCTTTGGCACATAACCGCATTAACGCCACTGCCGCTCGCGTCAATCATACAATCACTCACACAACAAAAGCTAAAAGTAATATATGGGTTGTCGGTGTAGATATGTTGCTCACGCAATTAGCACGGTGTTGTCATCCTGTACCACCTGATGCGGTGATTGGATATATTACTCGAGGCAAAGGTATTAGCTTACACCGCAAAGCCTGCGGTAGTTTGCAACATTTAGCGATTAAAAGTCCCGAACGTATTATTGAATGTGCTTGGAATCCTGAAGCATTAAATACAAACCATCATAATAATAACAGTAACAATAATAACAATAATAACAACAACATTAATAATAACAAAAATACTCAAGCACAATATATAGTTAATATTAAATTAACAGCGATAGATAGGCCTGGATTGCTGCGGGACATATCAGATACTTTTAATAAATATAAAATTAATATTACAGCCTTGAATACTCAAAATAAAAAAGGCGAATCACGTATGGTGTTATCGGTAATGGTCAATGGTATTGATACTTTAAACACAGTTTTAACGGGTGTGCGTGATATTAAAGGTGTACTATCAGTTATACGGTGTTAGACTATTTTTACTTTTTATTTTTTACTTTTCACTTTTTATTCTTATTTTTATTCTTATTTTTATT
>JBDLSY010000059.1:0-3046 GCA_039805985.1 Pseudomonadota bacterium
GTAAAGCAAATGGGCATAATCGCTCAAAGTAAAGCTAGTAGACTGATATACACCACTAGTGCTAACTTCTATATCAATCGCAATAAAATACAATGCTTCGCGAAATAAGCGTTCTGAAACATGACTAGCATTCATCATCAGACTGTGTAAGTGCATATTTAAACGGGCTATCCAACGTTTAATCAATGTACGATTGGCTATTGGTGTACGCAAAAATATTAAAAAAACAACTTCACAAGATTTCCAAAATGAATGCTCATAAGTATGTGTGCTGTGATTAGCCAATAACAACATTAATAAAGACAAATTATCAAATTCTTTTTGACTGGCTTTATCAGTTAATACCTGTAACATCAGCTTTTCATATACTGTACGCAATTTTGCATAGTTAATAGGCCGATGACTACCTAGAGTATCATTATGTTGATGGGTGCGTTTTAAACGTATTCCGAGATTTGGAAAATATAAATCTACTGGGTGTATAGTCGGTGCAACAGTTATACCCGTTATAATTAATAATAAGCGTACCGATTCATAATACCCAAATAAACACGTGGGTTGCAAGGGCAATTGTTGTATTTGTAATTCGTTTAAGTACGCTATTAAAGCATAACACGCTTCATCTAGCGTAATATAACTAGATTGCTCTAACATTTCTTTATCTATAAAATAATCAATAGCTTGTTCAACACACATTACATAATGTACTAGTCCTTGAGCATCAATAATTTGTAAAGCACCCGCTGCGTCATGTATGCTGTGCTTGGCAGCGGTTAAATGTGTAACAATATCAGCAGAAGATTGAAGATTCGCATCATGTGCATTTAATAAATGATGGCGTACTGTGGTGAATGTACGGTCTAATTCAGGCAATACCCAAGATAAAGATGATAAATCGATGGCGGCGTAATTCACAAAAACTCCCTAAGCATTATTTGACGTACTATGTGACGCGTTATTTGAACAGTTAATTTTATGCGGTCACTTTAAACCGTGCGACTGAGGTTTTTAAAGCCCGCGCTAACGTAGACAGTTCATCGGTTGATTGCGAAGTGTCTTGTGTTCCTAGTGTGGTACGTTCTGTTAGCGTTAAAATATGTTTAATAGCCGCAGATACAATTTGTGCTTGATTAGCTTGTCCACGGGTAGTATGCGAAATTTCTAGCATAATATTAGCCAACTCTTGCGATATTTTAGAAATATCAGTAATGGCAATACCCGCTGCATCGGCTAATTTAGCTCCCTCAACAACGCCTTGAGTTGATTTTTCCATGGCTGATACGGCATCTTGTGTATCTGTTTGAATAGCCCGTACCAATGCTGAAATTTGTTTAGTCGCTTCACCAGAACGCTCTGCTAAACGTTGAACTTCCTCTGCTACAACAGTAAATCCCCGCCCAGCTTCACCCGCTGATGCAGCTTGAATAGAGGCGTTTAATGCCAGCACATTGGTTTGTTCAGTAATATCACTAATTAAAGCAACAATTTCACTAATTTGCTGTGATGATTCACCCAGCCGTTTAATACGCTTAGCGGTTTCTTGAATTTGGTCACGAATACCGTTCATTCCCTGTAAACTGGCTTGGACGGCTTGCTGGCCTGTGTAAGATGCAGACAGTGCTTTTTGTGCCACAGTTGATGAGCCATCGGCACGGTTACACACTTCAGTAATATTATGTGCCATATTCAACACACGGTCACCTGTTTTTTGAATATGCTGACTTTGTTGTTGATTTAACTCTAGCAACATCGTAGTTGTTTGACGGGTTTTACTGGTTGCTGTGGCAACACCTTCAGTCGTAATATTAATTCGTTCAACCAAATTGCGTAAATCTTCTACAGTTAAGTTAATTGAATCAGCAATCGCCCCAGTAATATCTTCAGATACTGTAGCTTGTACGGTTAAATTGCCTTGACCAATTTCTTGCAATTCATTCATTAAGCGTAAAATAGATTGTTGATTTTTTTGATTGATATCATTAACACGGCTTTTTTCAATATGTGCTTGTTCTTTTGCTTGTTCAGCCAACAAGGCACGGTATTGATTTTCTTTTAAATTGACTTTAGCGGTTTTTTCACGGTCTATAACAGAAACCAATACCATCAAGCTACCAATGGCAATGGCAATGGCTGCGGTAACTAAAATCGCCCAAAATAATAAGTTATGCAGCTTTAACTCTTCATTTAGAGTCATTTGAACTTGCTCTAAAGCATTTTTAATGTGTTCGCTTTCCTTAGAAAAAAAATAAGGCGTAATTGCGTTGGGTGTATTATTTATTAATTTGGACGAAACATTGTCAATGGCTTGTTGTAAGCGATTAAAGCCCATTGCCACTTGCAGTAAAGTCTGCTTAAATATAGCTAAATTAGGCTGTCCTGTATCTATTTTAGTAAATAATTCAGTCGTTATTTTTTGAAATAAAAGTTTGTCTTTGGCAATATTATCCGTAATATAATGAATATCTAAGCCCTCTTGATTGCTAATAGCTATATTTTTTGCGTTACTGGCTATACGTTCAATAAGTGTGCGAAGTTGGTTTATTTTGGTCAAATCAGCTGTATTACTATTGTCTGGGACGGTCTTTAACGCAATTAATTTTTGTAACGCGAGTTGTAACTCAATCACTAAATTGTCCAGTTCATTAAATTGATTGTTGTTTACTAACACAGTCACTTCGCCTTTTAATACTAACTCTGCAGCTACACGGCTTGACTCCCAAGTTTTAGCAGCCAATAACAATGCGGTTTTTGCATCACCTGTTAGCGGGTCTAAAGCATTAGTAATGTGTACACGTGGATTAAATTCATTAGTTAAAAAACCGCCTTTTAATAACAGTGTTAATCCTGTATTGACCTGTTCATAACTGGTTTTAAATTGTTGCAACGATACTGTATCAGCACGAATTGCCCCAAAACTGGCTTTAGCTAAACGTTGCGAGTTCATAGCAATATTGCCTAATGCTTGAGTTTTAATCGTATTATTACCAAATTTAAATGAATCTAAAGCCGTTAATAAAACTAATAATAATAAAGTTAAACTTAATAA
>JBDLSY010000060.1:0-2996 GCA_039805985.1 Pseudomonadota bacterium
TACACACCTGTTGATAAAACTGAAGATTCATTTATGAATGATAATCGTAAAGAAAATCTACTTAGTCAATCTGACGATAGAGATTTTTTAGAAGAAGAACAACTTAATAATGATGACTCATTTAAAACACCTGTAGCAACAAAATCAAATCATTTTATTGACGTTAATGGTAATCAATTATCAAAAATGAGTATAGTTCCGTGGTGGTTATGGTTAATTTTAGCTTTAATAGTCCTTACTGCATTATTGCGTTTAGTTTTTTCTAATAATACTTCCTATGTTGCAAAATCTATTGGCTTGACAAATATACCTGCTGCTATTCAGGGTATGCCTGCTCCTTTAGTTATGCCGCCTGTACCAAATAATACTCCGTCATCCATTCCAAGTGCCACGGTATCTAAAAATATAGATGTTCCTGCTAAAGTAATTACCGTTACGCCGCCCGATAGTATCTCAAAAATACTTGAAGCCACGTCAACTTCTACAGTAGTGACTACGTCAGTGCCTGTTATAACAAAAACTGTTACAAATACTACATCAGCAATTTTATTGCCTGTTAAAAAAGTAAATCCTATTATTAATTCCACTGCTTGTGATGTTAATTCGCTATCAGCAGATATACAATTTTTAACTGCCAGCTCAATATTGACTCCAAATTCAATTAAGTCTCTTAATACTATGGCTAAAACTTTAAGTCAGTGTCCAGCTGTAAATATTGAAGTTGCAGGTCATACAGACAGTGCGGGTCATGCTGAACGACACTTAGGATTGTCTCAAAGACGCGCTGATAGTGTGGTCAATGTTTTGCTTAAAGCGGGTATTTCAGGCCAACGATTAGCTGCCAAAGGTTACGGTAGCACTAAGCCAATTGCTGATAACACTACCGAAGATGGCCGTTTTAAAAATCGCCGAGTTGAATTTAATATTCGTTAATTTTTTAATATTTATTTATAGATAGCAATTAATTTTTAAGGCATAGTCTTATGAGTATTTTAATTAATCAATACACTCGGGTGATTACTCAAGGTATTACGGGTAAAGTAGGTCATTTTCATACCCGTATGTGTTTAGACTATGCCAACGGAAGAAATTGTTTTGTTGCGGGTGTTAATCCTAACAAAGTAGGTGAGCAGGTTGAAGGTATTCCTGTTTATGCAACAGTTAAAGAAGCAGCCAGACTTCATCAAGCAACGGTTAGTGTTGTTTATGTACCGCCTCTTGGTGCTGCTGCTGCTATATGGGAAGCAGTAGAAGCCGATTTAGATTTGGTTATTTGCATTACTGAAGGTATTCCTATTAAAGATATGTTGTTATTACGTAATAAAATGAAAGAAAAAATATTATTGGGCGGTAAGGAAACCTTATTGCTAGGGCCTAATTGTCCTGGTTTAATTACGCCAGATGAAATAAAAATTGGTATTATGCCAGGGCATATTCACCGTAAAGGCCGTGTCGGTGTGGTGAGTCGTTCAGGAACTTTAACGTATGAAGCGGTTGCACAATTAACTGAAATCGGTTTAGGGCAGTCTTCAGCCATTGGTATTGGTGGCGATCCTATCAATGGTTTGAAGCATATTGATGTGATGAAGTTATTTAATAATGACCCTGATACTGATGCTGTAATTATGATTGGTGAAATTGGTGGTTCAGACGAAGCTGAAGCTGCTGTGTGGTGTAAACAATATATGAGAAAACCAATAGTCGGTTTTATTGCGGGTGTTACTGCCCCTATCGGAAAACGTATGGGGCATGCGGGTGCTTTAATTAGTGATGGTGCTGATACGGCCGATGCCAAACTAGCTATCATGGAGTCATGCGGTTTTACCGTCACTAGAAACCCTTCAGATATGGGGCGTCTACTAAAGTCCATTTTATAATAAATAATTATCTAATAAATAAATTAAAATAAATAAATTAAGTCACATCAAATTTTACTAAAATTGTAAAAAGGAACATAATGTTAGAAACGATTACAAATATGGTGGTAGATTACAATTTTTGGACAGCTGCTGGACAAATTATTATGATTGATATTTTGTTGGGGGGTGACAATGCTATTTTAATTGCATTGGCTTGTCGTAATTTATCACCTGAACAGCGTCGTATGGGGATACTATGGGGTACTGCGGGTGCAATATTCTTACGAATACTGCTTGTTGCTTTTGCTTTATCATTATTAACGATGCCATACATTAAGTTGGTTGGTGGTTTTTTGCTGTTATGGATTGGTATAAAGCTATTAATTGATGATGATAGTCATGGTGAAGTAGTGGGCAAAGCCAGTATATGGGGGGCAGTACAAACTATTATCATTGCTGATTTACTGATGAGTGTTGATAATGTACTAGGTATTGCTGGTTCTGCTCAAGCTGCTGCTACCCATCAATTACCATTAATCATTTTTGGTTTATTCGTGAGTATTCCAATTATCGTATGGGGTAGTAAATTTGTAATTGTTTTAATGGAAAAATTTCCACTTATCATTACGGCAGGGGCTGCTTTATTAGGTTGGTTAGCAGGTGGTATGATTGTTACCGATCCCGCTGTTAGTATTTGGTTCTCTAGTTATGTACAGAAGCCTTCATTTTTTGCAGGTATTATTGGTGCAATATTCGTTGTTGTCTTAGGAAAATTTTTAGTGAAAAAAAATTATTCAGACCATAAAATTACTACATAATAAAGTTACTATTTAATGTTATCAAACACTTCTTCATTTAATGTACTAGCAATATCAGCCAGCACTTCTTTGTGTAGCATTGTGTTAGAAACACCTAACCAGCGTTATGAATGGCAAACAACAGATAATCATCAACATTCAGAGCAGCTATTGCCTGCCATTCAACAGTTATTGAATCAGGCTGAGCTTACTGGTCTAAATGCTAATGATTTTATTGCCGCAGATATAGGTCCTGGTTCATTTACCAGTGTCCGAATAGCTTGTTCTATAGCACAAGGACTGGCTTTAGGGTGGGGGTGTCAAGTAATTGCAGTTGAGT
>JBDLSY010000061.1:0-3384 GCA_039805985.1 Pseudomonadota bacterium
ATATCTACTTATGACACTAAATTCTTTAAAAAAACTGCTCACTACTCGCTTTAATACGGCTAAAGCTGGTGTTAAAAAAACGGCTATAGAGGTTAAAATACCTATGACAGTTGAGACTTTATCACAATCTACTTTGGTTTATAAAGCATTATTCAAAGCATTTATTGGCATATTAAGCCCTAAAATTTGGTTTTTAAGTTTAATGCCTCTGTTAATAGCTGTTGTTCTGTGGGCAGGATTATGGTTCTTTTTATGGGACACTATGGTCTTGATACTAAGCAACGTTGTCTCAAGTGTAGAGTCGCCCACATGGCTACCCACATGGTTGCCTACGAAGACTGTTTGGATTTCCTTAATTATATTGTTGCTTAGTTTGCCTTTAGTCATGATGACTGCATTGCTATTAGTCAATACTTTAGGAACGCAAACTGTAGCACAGCGTGTGGCTAAACAATACAATGTTCCTCTTATAAAATACTCTGTTTTAGAAAGCAGTGCCAATACAATAAGTAGTATCTGGCACAGTATTTGGATTTTAATCGTTTTAGGTTTTTTATGGATGTTAAGTTTGCCTACATGGTTTGTACCAGGTTTAGGCTTAATAATACAATTCTTATTAATGGCATGGGCAAATACACGGTTATTTTCGCGTGATGTTTTACTTGATTTTGCTGATAAGTCTACGCGTGATGCGGTTATTAAAATACATAAAAATACTTTGTTTGGGTTAGGGCTTATGACTAGTATCCCTGCTTTTTTGCCGTCAATGCTATGGTTATCAGGCGGAATATTGATTGTGTTTTTGCCGTTAATAGTATTGTTAACGGTATGGGTATCCATTATGATTTTTTTAGCAGCTAGTTTATTATTTAGCCATTATTTGATTCCCGCTTTATTACATTATCAACACGAACAACTGGCTTTAAAAGTAAATTTAGATGCACAAATAAAGGGTGAAATTATTGAATCCAAAATCACCGAGCGTAAAGATACAGTAAATATGATAAATACAATACGATAAACAGTTTAATACTTGGGCAGGCTGTAAATTGAATGTGTTTTGCTTTTTTTAAAAAAGTAGACTACAATGCTATCTGTTCGGAGTGTGGCGCAGCCTGGTAGCGCACCTGGTTTGGGACCAGGGGGTCCAAGGTTCGAATCCTTGTACTCCGACCAAGGATTTTATTGAAAGCTTGCTGGTTTGAACTCAATTTTTAATCTGCCCGTAGCTCAACTGGATAGAGCACCAGCCTTCTAAGCTGGGGGTTGTGAGTTCGATTCTCGCCGGGCAGGCCAAAATAGCTTTTAGTGGTGGCTGTAGCTCAGTTGGTAGAGCCCCGGATTGTGATTCCGGTGGTCGTGGGTTCGAGTCCCATCAGCCACCCCACTAAACAGCATTGTGTTACACACTATATTTTATTCAAAATATTTTTGTTTTAAACCTAAATGACTGAACGTAACGTGTTCATAAGAAACAGTGCCTACTCAACACCAAAAATACACTGAATTTAAAGGTAGTTGGTATTTTTATACGTTTCTATTGTTATATAGATTTGTTTGGTATGGTTTGTTACCTTTTGCAATCATCTATTTATTAAATAAAAGTAAAAAAGAGCCGCGTTATCGTAAAAAAATAGCTGAACGCTTTGGTCTTTTTTCATCAAAAATACCCGTTGATTCATCACCTATATGGATTCATGCTGCGTCTATGGGGGAGCTTAAAGCAATAACCCCTTTAATTCAAACATTGCTTGAACAACAGCACCATTTATTGATTACTACACTTACACCTGCAGGTAAACAAACTGCCGAGCAGTATTTTTTACAGGCAATACAATCTAAACAACTCTATTTAAGTTACGCACCCCTTGAGTTAGCAACAGTTGTTAAACGTTTTATTAAGTATTATCACCCACGGTGTGCGTTAATGGCGGAGATTGACAGTTGGCCAGTTTTACTGACAACGTTAAAAAAAAATAAGATTCCTTTAGGGTTTATCAATGCCCAATATCCAAAAAAAAGTTTTGAACGCGATGCCCGTTGTTGGGGGGTAAGGCGCGAATTATTTAAAGTATATGACTTAATTGCTTGTAAATCTGAAACACATGCTAAGCGTTTTATTTTATCTGGACAACAAAATGTTCACATTGTTGGAGAGATTCGTTTTGATTTACCTATTCCTGACACACAAATCAATCAAGCCAATGTATTTAAAGCTTTAATTGATAAGCGGCGTCCTATTATTACTTTGGCAAGCATTGTTGCTGCTGAAGAAGATTTGTTTGTCCGTGTAATAAATAATGTCAGTCAATATTGTATTACACAACAAATGCCTAAACCTTTTTGGATTATTGTCCCTAGAAGTCCTCAACGGTTTCACGCCTTTCATCAGCAATTAAATACTGTAAATATACACCTTCGCTCACATATTTTAGATACCAATTTATCAATAGCAAAAAATATTATGAATATAGATTCAAATATTGACGGTATATTGGGTGACTCTTTAGGTGAAATGTATTTTTACTTACAACCTGCACACTGTGTAATCGTTGGAGCGTCTTTTGTTCCTTTAGGCTCACACAATATTATTGAACCCATTGCATTAAAAAAACCTGTTATTGTAGGTAACAGTGTTTGGGGAATTGAGTATCCTGCTGTAGAAGCCTTGGCTGCTGGTGTACTTCAACAATGTCCTAATGAAGATTCTTTAGTTGATGCTTTAATTATGCAGTGTATTGCTTATCAACAGATGACAAAAGATACAAAAGATATAAAAGATATAAAAGATATAAAAGATACATTATTAACTTCAACAGATGCTTACGAATTTTTTTATGCTGACCATACCGGTTCAACAGTTAAGCATTTACAGGTATTACAACAATGGTTAAACAGAGTATGAGCCGTGTACACCGTTGTATATTTTGGGGTTATTTGTTGTTCATGCGTTTATTATCGCCGTTATGGCGTTATATTTTAAAACGTAGATTACACCGTGGTAAAGAAACGCTGCAAAGTATTGCACAAAAATGTAGCAAAATACTACCGACCCGTCCACAAGCACCAATTATTTGGGGGCATGCTGTAGGGGTCGGTGAAGTATTGGCTTTAGCAGGATTATTTGCAACATTAGCCAAACGCTTACCCAAGCATCATTTTTTAATAACATCTAGTGCAAATACTTCAGGGCAAGTCCTTAGCAAAGGGCAAATGCCACCCCGTTGTACGCATCAGTTTGCACCATTAGACACGCCTAAAGCCATTCAATTATTTTTAAGGCATTGGCAACCTACATTGGCAATAAGCTGTGAACTAGATTTATGGCCAGGTTTAATTTATTTAACACACCAAGCTCGTATTCCGATGTATTTAATGAATGCC
>JBDLSY010000062.1:0-4177 GCA_039805985.1 Pseudomonadota bacterium
TTATGACTTTATCAAATATATCAAATATGTCAAATATATCAAACATATCAAATGTACCTAATTTATCAGTTGAATTAGCACAATCAGTATTGGATACTGAAATAGACCCAAACACTCAAAAACCTTTCAGTGTATACAAAGCAGTGCGTAACTTGTTAGTTGATGGAACGACTGTTAGTGTTGATGTAATGTTAGGGTATCCTGCTCATAGCCAGCTGGGATTATTACGTAAACAATTACATTTAGCGTTTAAAGCCGTTGGTTTTGAAACGATACTGATTAATTTATTCAGCAAAATTCAAACGCATTCTGTACAACGAGGCGTTAAAGTATTGCCCAATGTAAAAAATATTATTGCGATTGCCAGTGGCAAAGGTGGCGTAGGTAAAAGTACTACGGCTGTTAATGTGGCTTTGGCTTTAGCGGCAGAAGGAGCTTGCGTTGGTTTATTAGATGCTGATATTTATGGCCCTTCGCAAATCATGATGTTAGGGATTACTACTAAACCAGACAGTATTGATGGTAAAACGATGCAGCCTTTACAAGCCCATGGTTTACAAGTGATGAGTATTGGCAGTATGGTAGACCCAGAAACGCCGATGGTATGGCGAGGGCCTATGGTAACACAGGCTTTAGAGCAAATGTTAGGGCAAACCAATTGGACTGATTTAGATTATTTAATTATAGATATGCCACCAGGTACGGGCGATATTCAATTAACATTGTCGCAAAAAGTACCTGTTACGGGTGCAGTAATTGTGACTACGCCACAAGATATTGCCTTGTTAGATGCACGCAAAGGTTTAAAAATGTTTGAAAAAGTTGGGATTCCGATTTTAGGCATTGTTGAAAATATGGCTTTGCATGTGTGTAGCGAATGTGGACACACTGAACATATTTTTGGAAGCGGTGGTGGCGAACGTATGGCAACACAATATAACGTCAGTTATTTGGGTGGTTTGCCTTTAGATGCTAGACTGCGTGTTGATACCGATGCAGGTATACCGACTGTGGTTGCAGACAGCACTTCTGATTTAACGCAAATGTACTTAAATATTGCCCGAAAAATAGCTGTGGCTGTGGCTGATAAAGCCCGTGATTTTTCCGCAAAAATGCCGATTATTACAGTGAGTAAAGACAGTTAATTGTTTAAATTAGCTTTGTGAAATTAAATACTTTTAAGTATGATTTAAGTAGCAATGCCGTATTTTTAAGCATTATTTAATTATTTTATACTTATTTCTTACCTATTTTTACCTATTTTATAATTATATTATAAGCACTAAACACCGTATTTATGACCGTTACTAATATTAATATTTCTAATCAAAGCCATCAATCTAAGCAAAATAATCAGTCGGTTGCCTACGGTGAATCAGCAATTAAAGTGTTAAAAGGTTTAGAACCTGTCAAGCAAAGACCTGGGATGTATACCCGTACAGAAAATCCGTTACATATCGTACAAGAAGTCATTGACAATGCCTGTGATGAAGCTTTAGCAGGTTATGGTAAACGTATTGAAGTCATTTTAAATGCCGACGCAAGTATTACAGTCCGAGATGTCGGGCGTGGCATTCCGTGCGGTATTCACCCCGAAGAAGGCGTTTCCGTACTAGAAATTGTGTTCACTCGTTTGCACGCGGGCGGTAAGTTTGATAAAACCGCAGGCGGTGCTTATACCTTTGCAGGGGGTTTACATGGTGTGGGTGTATCGGTGAGCAATGCCTTGTCTACACGGCTTGAGGCAACGGTATGGCGTGATAACCAAATGCATCAATTAGTATTTTCTGGCGGAGATATTATTGAACCATTAAATAGTATGCCACGTAACAGCCGTGACCCGAAACAAGGAACACAAGTTCGTTTATGGCCCGATACACAGTATTTTGATTCGCCACAGATACCCGTTTTAGAATTAGCCCGCTTATTGCGTTCTAAGGCCGTATTATTATCAGGTATTACGTTTGCTTTAACCGATTGTAAAGGCAGTACGCAAGAATGGGTGTATGACCAAGGTATGCAAGCTTATTTAGAAGCTGAATTATCGGCTGAACCCTTGATTCCTTATTGGGGCGGTGAAGTGTATATGCCTACGGGGCATGAGATTTTTGCTCAAGGAGAAGGTGCACAATGGTTAATTGTATGGACGCAAGAAGGCGGTACTGTTCGTGAAAGTTATGTTAATTTAATTCACACAGCGGCAGGTGGGACGCATGAATCAGGCTTAAAAGAAGGCTTGTTTAACGCAGTCAAAGCGTTTTGTGAATTACATAAACTATTGCCAAAAGGCATTAAATTACTGCCTGAAGATGTATTTAGCCGTGCTAGTTTTGTATTATCAACACGGGTATTAGACCCACAATTTCAAGGGCAAACTAAAGAGCGTTTAAATAGCCGTGATGCACTAAGATTAGTGTCTAATTGTATTAAACCCGCCTTTGATTTATGGCTTAATCAGCATATTGAATACGGTAAGTTACTGGCTGATTTATGTATTCGTCAAGCACAAAGCCGTAGCCGTGCGGCACAAAAAATAGAAAAGCGTAAAAGCTCTAGTGTGGCAGTGTTACCTGGAAAATTAACGGATTGCGAAAGCACTGATATATTACGCAATGAGTTATTTTTAGTGGAAGGTGATTCTGCGGGCGGCAGTGCCAAAATGGGGCGTGATAAACATACGCAAGCGGTATTGCCTTTACGTGGCAAGGTGTTAAATACGTGGGAGGTTGAGCGTGATCGTTTGTTTGCTAATAATGAGATTCATGATATTTCAGTGGCATTAGGTATAGACCCGCATGCTGCTAGTGATGTCGTTGATTTTACTCATTTGCGTTACGGTAAATTGTGTATTTTGTCAGATGCTGATGTAGATGGTTCTCATATCCAAGTACTGTTATTGACTTTGCTATACAAGCATTTCCCACAACTGATTTCACGGGGGCATGTATTTGTATCGCAACCGCCTTTGTATCGGGTTGATGTGCCTGCACGTGCAAAAAAACCTGCACAAAAACGGTATTGTTTAGATGAAAGTGAGCGAAAATCAGTGACGGACAAATTTCGTAAAGATGGGTTTAGCGACAATCAAATGAGTATTTCAAGGTTTAAGGGATTGGGTGAGATGACCCCTGAACAATTGTGGGATACCACATTAAACCCAGAGACTCGTCGCTTGTTACGCATTGATTTAACTGTATCTACTAAAGTGAACAACGCTATAGACAATAATATTGATATGTGTATTAATAATTTTGGTGAACAGTTAAATCAGCTAAATCAGTTAAGTGATGCAGAGATATTTGAAAAATTAATGGCAAAAAGTGAATCCGCTGCTAGAAAATCTTGGTTAGAAGCCCACGGCAATCAAGTGGAGGTTGATATTTAAAAGTAAGGTTAAATTATTGCTATATAAAAGTAATTAAAATAAGTGTTTAAAAAAACGATTAATGAAATAAGCATTGTCTTGATAAATATAAATCAAACCTAAATGAAGCGGATAATAAATATAAAAAAAATATTTTATACGCGGTACAGTTAAATTAAGTTTAATAAACAATAAAATGATCGGTACGGCTAATAAAGCATAAAAGTTGTTGCCACTAAAAGGATATAGTAGTATCAAAGCTATTATGCAAATGAAAAAAGATAGATAAGAAGGCCGTTTGCAAAAATACCAAGCACTTAAAAAAACAGCAGGGCCTAACCAAGTATATTCAACTATAGAACCTAAACAAATAAATATTACTAGGGCAATTAAGGCGTAGTTTGACTTAATCAATAGAGATATTTTACTGAATTTTTTTAGTGGTTTTGGTTGCTCTAAAGATGTTTTATAGGCTTCTCGTTGCAAAATTAATTGGCTGATAAACGCGCCTAATAATAAACTAAATAATATATTCAGTGATTGCCAACCACGAATGGCTACATAAGGTACCATTGCAATAGACCCTGCAATACTTAATCGAATAAAAACGCGGCGATAAATACCAGAATTTAGTGCCTTGGTTTGTGCTAAAGAATAAGCCAATGTAAATGCAAAAATAGGCAGCACTGAACGCCCTGCATACGTCAGAATAGGTATTGAATCTTTTAAAATAATACGGTTAATATGGTCGCCAGTCATTAAGACTAACGCTAACCATTTTAACGCTTCCAAATTGTCATAGTCTAATGAAAA
>JBDLSY010000063.1:0-5326 GCA_039805985.1 Pseudomonadota bacterium
TTTTATAGCTTTTATAGCTTTTATAGCTTTTATAGCTTTTATATATTTTATAACTTTAAAACGATAGGATTTTTATGAATACCCCATTTGGATTAGCCCATTTTTTTGCTCAAGCAGACAGTATGGCTTGGACTTTATTAGTTGTTTTGTTACTGATGTCTATGTGTACTTGGACAGTAGCAATACAGTTTATAGGTTTATCACGGCGTAATAATCAGCATGCTAAAGCACTGCTAAACAAGCCATCTACTCACGTATTCAATGAGTCTGATTTTACTAAACCCAGTATTTTTAGCTGGGCTTATCAGCAGTCTATTCAAACACACTACCCGTTAGATTTTGTATTAGACTGTTGTGCCAGCCGCTTAGACCGTGGGCAAATTTTGTTAGCCACCATTGCTGCTGCGGCACCGTTTGTGGGTTTATTAGGCACAGTCTGGGGAATTTACCACGCTTTAACCGCAGTAGCCGCTTCGGGGCAAGCCAACATTGAAAAAATGATGGGCCCTGTGGGTGAAACTTTATTAATGACTGCCTTGGGTTTATTAGTCGCTTTACCCGCTGTGGTGGTATATAACTTAATTACCCGTAGCAATGCTAAATGTTTGTTGAATATTCAAGCGGTTTTGCAGCGTTTAAATAGCCCATCGGTTATAAAAAACCCTCGTTCAACACAAGCGTAATAGGCAAATGAATCATGGGATTTACAAAAAACACCTCAAGTTCAGGCAGTAAACGGCGTTATAAAAGTGCGGCTATGGCTGATATGAATATGTTGCCAATGATTGATGTCATGTTGGTATTATTAGTTTTATTTATGGTAGCTGCCCCTTTATTAAATCACGCCGTAAAAATTAATTTACCTGTTGCCAGCAATGCCGCTATGCCTGCCGATTCACAACCGATTACCATTGCGATTCAAGCCAATGGACAAATCAGTATGAATCAACAGCCTTATACTTTAGATACGCTTAAGCCTGCTTTACAAGCCTTAGCATCAAGCACAACACCTGTACACATTTATGCCGACAAAGTAGTGCCTTATGGCATAGTTGCACAAGTAATGTCTAGTATCGGTGCGGCAGGTTTAACACAATTACGGTTTGCGACGATGCCTTAAAACAGACAATATCTTTTTAATTTTTAGTTTTTATTTTTTTACATTATCCATATTATTTATATTATTTATATTTACAACTTTACAACTTTACAACTTTACAAGTTTACAACTTCTATGAAAAAAACAGACTCTCATTTAATTTTAACGCCGATTGCCTTAGCAATACTCTGTCTAAATCCTACGGTACAAGCTCAAACAAATACTGGTAATGTAGTTGTTTTACCCGCCGTTCAAGTGCGTGCTAAAACAAATAGTGTACCGATACCCGATGGCTACCGTGCAACCACTACCCGTGCTACAAAAAGCCTACAAGATCCGCAAGATGTGCCACAAGCCATTACTACGGTAACACAAACATTAATGGACGAACAGCAAGTCGGTAGTTTGCGTGAAGCCTTACGCAATGTATCGGGCTTAACTTTTAATGCCGCTGAAGGGGGGCGTTCGGGTGACAATATGATGCTACGCGGGTTTTATACTTTTGGAGATATTTATTTAGACGGTGTACGTGACACGGCACAATATAACCGCGAGACGTTTAATACCGAACAAGTTGATGTATTGCGTGGTGCTGCCGCGATGTTATATGGCCGTGGACAGGCAGGTGGCGTGGTCAATCAAGCGACTAAAACCGCACAATTACATGATAAACATCAAATATCAACGACTGTAGGTAATGAAGGTTATTATGAAGCAAAAGGTGATTTTAATAAACAATTGAGTGATACCAGTGCGATACGCATTAACGCTATGAAACGCCATGAAGGTAACTGGCGAGAGAACCCTGCCAACGGTGCAACGCCCGAATTAAAACGCCAAGGGGTAGCGATTGCTTATGCAGCAGGTCAAGGTACACCACACATGTTTAATGTAGGCCATAGCCGCGTAACCAATAAAGACAACCCCGATTATGGTGTTAGATTTGACCCTGTCACCCACGTAGTCAATACACGGTTTCCGATTAGTTACTATTGGGGAACAGACAAAACATTTGATGACAGTACAACAAGTATTAGTACTGTAGGGCATACTTATCGTGCCCCCGAAGGCAGTGAACTTAAAACGGTATTGCGTCGCGGCGTCTATGACCGTGCTTATTGGGCGAAGACACCGCACTTAACTTTAGCACCCAGTGCAACAGCAGCCACAGGCGGTAATCAAACACGTACTTCAACGTATAAAACAACCAGCTTACAAAGCGATTTTAATACCCAATTTATGGTGGGGACGATGAATCATGAACTCTTAGCTGGTATTGAATTACTCAAAGAAGATTCATACCGTCAAGGTTTACTTGATACAGGGACTGCTACTGCACCGATATACACAGCCAATAAGGTTAATCCCGCCAGCTTGCCCAATAAATATACGGGTGATAGTAAATCACTGTATGTACAAGACAGTATTGAGTTTATTCAAGACTGGAAAGCTTTGGTGGGTATACGTAAAGATTGGCTAGATGCTCATTATAGTAGCTTGACTTCACCGGCTTTAAAATTTTCTGAAAGCAGTACACGTTTAGGACTATCTTATCAACCCAATATCAATGCCCATTATTATTTAAACACCAGCGATTCGTTTAGTCCAACAGCTGATTTGTACCAGTTATCAGGCGGTGCTTACCCTGCCGAGCGAAGCAAAGTATTAGAATTAGGAGCAAAGTGGCAAGCGATGAATGGTAATTTAGCTTTGCGTGCTGCCTTGTATCGTGCTGATAAACATTGGGAACGCAATACTGATTTAGAATCTACCGCCGCTATTTTGACTAAAAAACGCCGTACTAATGGGCTTGATTTGGAAGTATCAGGCAAGGTAACGCCTAAACTAGCTGTATTTGCTGGGGCATCGTTTATGGATGCAAAAATCTTAGAGGTCGCTGAAAATAAAAATGCAACGACAGGTATTGTTACTTTAGCCGATGCTCGTTTTAAAGGGCAAGCAGCCCGTAATACGCCTAATCATACCTTTAATGTATGGTCAACTTATCAAGTAACGCCTAAGTTTAAATTGGGTGGTGGACTTGAGTTTAAAGGTAAACGTACCGTGTACAGCCCGCAAGTTGCCAATGCCAGTAGTGTTTTTACAGGCACTGTGTTTACGCCTAATACTGCACCGCGTTATACCCGCTTTGATATGATGGCGGCATATGAATTAAGTAAAAAAATTAGTTTACGCGTCAATGTTAAAAACTTGACCAATAAAGTGTATTACGATGCGTTGTATGATAACGGTGGGTTTGCTATTCCTAGTAACCGCCGCTCGGCAACTGTATCTGTGGATTACACATTTTAAATAATAAACTGCTTTCAAAAATATTAAAGATATTAAAGATATTAAAGATATTAAAGATATTAAAAAATATTTTTTAAGCTTTAAAACGTACAGTCTGAATCAAGATTTTCGAGATTTAAAGATTTTTAAAGATTTTTAAAATTTTGCTTATTTTTAATCTTAAAAATCCTGATTCTAACAATTGTTTATATTTATGTCTTTACACATTCCCAAAGTTTTATCTGCCGAACTGGTTTATGAATTAGTCAATGCCTTAAGTATTGCCGATTGGCATAGCGGTAAAGTTACCGCAGGTACACAGGCAGCACAGGCTAAAAATAATTATCAATTAGATGAAAATAGTCCTTTAACGGCACAATTACGTCAAACAGTCTTGCAGGCTTTAAGTCAAAATGCTGAGTTTTTCTCTGCGGTACTGCCTAAGCATATTTACCCGCCCTTGTTTAACCGTTATCAAAACCAGCATAATTCATTTGGTAACCATGTTGATAACGCCATTCGTACCCATGCAGCAAGTGCCCAACATTTACGTACTGATATTTCATTTACATTGTTTTTAAGCGACCCAGCGAGTTATACAGGCGGGGAATTAATCATTGAAAATGGCTACCCAAGTCAAAGTATTAAATTAGCCGCAGGCGATTTAATCGTTTATCCGTCCTATGTGTTACACCGCGTTGAGCCTGTTACTCAAGGTGTACGCTATGCGTGTGTCAGTTGGGTACACAGTATGGTGCGTGAATCGCAACACCGAACCGTACTGTATGAGTTAGACTGTGTAATTGCCAGCTTACGTCAAAAATATGGCGAATCAGCAGAAGCTATTTTATTGACGCAAAATTATCATAATTTATTACGTATGTGGGCAAGTGTTTAATTTTTAATTTATTTTTAATTTATTTTTAATTTATTTTTAATTATATTTAATTTTATAAATGAGAGGGTGTATCTGGTACTGTTTGAACATTTAACCAAGTGGCAATCTGTGTAACTGCCTGTGCCTGCCCTATACGGGTCAAGCTACTAAAAGCCAATACGTTGGGTATTGGCACATAGTCCACAGCCAGTTGCATCATATTCGCTATTTCTAAGCGTAAACGCTGACGTACTGTATTGACTATTTTGGCACGTTCAATTTGATTCAGTTTATCGGTCTTAGTTAATAAAACTAATAAAGGGCGACCGTTTAATAAAGTTAAAAACTCTAAATCAATCTCTGTTAATGCTTGGCGACAATCCATTAACCATACAATACCTACCAATACTTGCCTACCTGTAATGTAATGCGTTAAAAAGTCTGACCAGTGACTTTTCATATTTTTTCCAACTCGAGCATAGCCATACCCTGGTAAATCAACCATATACCCCATACAAGGTGCTTTTTCAGCAGTCGTAACATAAGGTGCGCTGCGTTCGTGTGCTTCGGGCAGTTTAATAACAGCAGGTGCATCAACAGGGGCTATGATGCCTGCTTGTGCCATACGTGCCGTATAAGGAATTGAAAAATAATTCAAGTGCTGTGTTCGACCAGGCATTTTACTAACATAAGCTAGTTTATGTTGAACGGTTAAAGCATTAATAGCACTGCTTTTACCCGCATTTGAACGCCCTACAAAAGCAACTTCGGGTAATCCATCAGCAGGTAATTGTGCTTCTGTTGCTATGGTGTCGTAAAATTTTGCGGGCTGCAAAGGATTCACTGCATCGTGATTGTTTGGTAATATAGCTTTGCTTTTAAAAACTGTTTTTAAATGGTCAGTTTTAGCTACAGGTGTAATAGGCAGTGTTTGGGTCATAAAATTAATTATCGGTAAACTAAAAACTAAAAACTAAAGTTTTTTAAATTTAAAATTTAAAATTTAAAACTAAATATAAAGGGTAAAGGTTTAATATTAAGGCTAAGGCTACAATATT
>JBDLSY010000064.1:0-7016 GCA_039805985.1 Pseudomonadota bacterium
TCTAAGCCTAATATTTTGTGTTGTTTAGCAAAATCATACACAGCATAAGCATTTTTATTGTCAGTAAAATAATCTCTGGTGTTTTGATTAATATTTAATACGGCTAAATCAGTGTGTTTAATAAAAAACCCCTCTGAGAACAATTGCCACAGCGGTTTATTTTGACCTTGAATTTTTAAAAATAAATAGGTTTCAATGGCTTCAATTTGCGTATCACGCAACTGCCCTTTGTCGCGAATGTATCGTATTAAATCAATAATAGTGCAGCCATCAGAGTGTAGCCATTTATTTTTTTTGGCTTGTACGGTAGTATGAAACATTGTTTTTATTTAATTATATTTAATATTTTATATTTTATATTTAGTCAATCAGACACCTTAGCTTGACGGCTTGCTAAAGCCACCAATAACAATACAGGTACGCCTAATAAAGCAGTTGCAAAAAAGAAATCAGAATAACCTATCATATCAACCGCTTTACCAGAAAACCCAGCTAATAACTTGGGTAACAACACCATTAACGAACTAAACAAAGCATATTGTGTGGCACTATAACCACGGCTAGTTAAACTAGACATATAGGCAATAAATGCCGCTGTAGCAACGCCTGTAGCAAAGTTATCTGCAGAAATAACCCCTGCTAATGCCCAATATTTAAACAAGGCACTGTCGGCAGCTCCTAAAGTCGCTAACCAAGAAAATAGTATATTGGTTAATGCCGATAAAATAGCACCCACCATCATAATACGCATAACGCCTAAGCGTAAACACAGAACACCACCCACGGCCGCACCCACTAAAGTCATTACTACACCATATATTTTGGTGACGTTTGCAATATCGGTCTTAGTAAAGCCCATATCAATGTAAAATGGATTTGCCATTACACCCATCACAATATCACTGATACGGTAAGTCGCGACCAACATCAAAATAATGATAGCTTGCTGCCAACCAAAACGGCTTGAAAATTGCAACAAAGGCGTAATAACTGCATCAAATAAACGTGCATTAATAGTCATAGGTACAGGCTGTTTTGTATTTTCTTGGGTATTTATAAGGTTTTGACGGCTGGGTTCTTGTGTAAACCACACTGCTAATACGCCCACTAACATACTGGCTGCCATTGCACTGTAAGCAAGCGTCCACGCATTATTAACATAGCCCAGTGAACTGCCTTGCCACCAACTGGCTAACCATAAACTACCCGCTCCAGCCCAAATCATTGCCAAACGATAGCCTGTTTGATAAGCGGCTGATAAAGCACCTTGTAAGCTATCGTCGGCGGATTCAATCCGTAAAGCGTCCAAAGCAATGTCTTGTGTGGCCGAACAAAAAGCAACCCATAAAGCACCCAATACCATTACTGTTAATTGATATTTAGGGTCTGTTACCGCCATCATGGTTAAGCCCAGTATTACACCTATTTGAGACAATAACATCCACCCCCGCCGTTGTCCAAATCGCGTAGTCAAAAAAGGCAGTGGCATACGGTCTACTAAAGGTGACCATACCCATTTAAAGGCATATAATAAACCCACCCAACTTAAAAAACCAATCGTAGAACGGTTTACGCCGGCTTCACGTAACCAAGCCGACAGCGTACCAAATACTAGTAATATGGGTAAGCCTGCACTAAACCCTAATGCCAGCATACGTGCGACTTCAGGTTGAGAATATATTTTAAAACTTGCAAACCAATCAATCGTTAATTGTAGCCAAGACAGATTGGGCTTTTTTTCTATATTTTTCATAGCTTTTATCTTATTTAGATTGTTTGTATTACTTGTATTGTTTATAAAATTAGTTGTATTAGAAGTTTGAATCAAAATTTTCAGGATTTTAAAGATTTTAAAGATTTTTTAAATCCTGTTTTATCTTTTAATCTTAAAAATCTTGATTCTAAGCTGTATGTATAGAACAAACCGCTTTTAAAATAAAAGCGTTTCTCGTTAAGTATTTAAAGTAATTGAGTAATTAATTACTATTTTAAACCTGAATTGTTTTATGAATTATTTTTTTAATGCATAACATTGCTCTATAAAATCAGACACCGCCTACAATATCAATATGAACAAAACTAACACGCCTTCGCCTCAACATTTACTCACAGGTTTTCACGCAGTCCGTATGCGTATTAAGCTAGCTGCTTCATCAATTCAAGAAGTATTGGTTGATAAAGAACGCCGCGACCCGCGTGTGCGTGATTTATTAATGATGTGTAAATCTGCCCATATTACGGTGATTCAAACCGATGAATCGCGTTTAAATAAACTATGTTCTGGACATACACGTCATCAAGGTGTGGTGGCTATGGCAAGTGCAATGCCGCAGCTAATGACCATTGCTGATGTATTAGAACAGTGTGCCGAACTTAATGTCGCACCTTTTTTATTGGTATTAGACGGCATTACTGATCCACGAAATTTAGGGGCATGCTTACGGGTTGCTGACGGGGCTGGCATTCATGCCGTGATTGCTCCTAAAGACCGTGCTGCCCCGTTAAATGATATTGCACAACAAACTGCGGCGGGAGCGGGTGAAAGTATTCCTTATATTTTAGTTACAAACTTAGCCCGATCTTTAGATGAACTGGTTGAAGCAGGGGTTACCATCATCGGTTTGGCCGATGAAGCCACACAAACTTTACACCACAGTCATTTAACAGGGGCATTAGCTGTTGTAATGGGGGCAGAAGGCGATGGTATGCGTCGCTTAACCCGCGAACGCTGCGATACATTAATCAGTATTCCCATGTTAGGAGCGGTAGAAAGCCTCAATGTATCGGTAGCAACGGGTGTAGTTTTATATGAAGCGGTTCGCCAACGTTCTCAATTACTTTAATAGTATTGCTGTAATATTTTTTGTATAAATCTCTATCAATTCTCTATCAATTTGTATAAATAATCTGTATAAATAATCTGTATAAATATATGCATGCACAACAATTATCGGTTGCCCCGATGATGGACTGGACTGACCGACATTGTCGATTTTTTCACCGTTTAATTGCCCCACAAGCTTTGCTTTACACTGAAATGGTAACGACAGGGGCTATTGTTTATGGTAACCAAGCGCGTCATTTAGATTACAGCAACGAAGAACACCCGATTGCTTTACAACTGGGTGGCAGCGAACCTGCTGCTTTAGCGATTAGTATGAAGTTAGCGGCAAAATGGGGGTATGACGAAGTCAATATTAACTGCGGTTGCCCCAGTGAACGGGTACAACGCGGGGCATTTGGGGCATGCTTAATGTCAGAACCTTTATTGGTACGTGATTGTATTTATGCTATGCGTGATGCTGTTCCAAATATTCCCGTAACAGTCAAACACCGTATCGGTATTAACCGCGAAGAATCTTATAATTTTGTGCGTGATTTTATCGGCACTGTTGCAGAATCAGGCTGTAACACGTTTATTGTTCATGCCCGCAATGCTTGGCTTAAAGGATTAAGCCCCAAAGAGAACCGCGATATTCCGCCTTTACGTTATGACATAGTCAGGCAACTAAAAGTAGATTTTCCACATTTAAATTTAATTTTAAATGGTGGTTTAACTGATATTACACAGTCTATAAACGCGGCTCACACTTTAGATGGCATTATGTTGGGGCGTGTGGCGTATCATCAACCTTGGTTATTGCGTGCGTTTCATAATGCTATTTTTGATACCACTTTGCCGCTGGATTATTCTGCTATGCAAACAGTTTGGCAGGCACTGTTGCAGTATGCCGTTACCCATAGACACTTAGGTATTCCTGCCCATACCGTTTTACGGCATACTTTAGGCTTATGCCATGGAATGAACGGTGCAAGACAATGGCGTACAACACTCAGTAACCCACGTGCTTTAGAGGCTATGAGTGATAACGAGTTACTCAATTTATCGTTGCCCAATCCACAATGAAATATTATAGAAAATAAAACATAAATATAAACATAAACATAAAATATAAAACATAAAAAATAAACTTATGGAGTTTATACATTTATAGTGTGTAAATTAAATTATCGCTAAATTATTTAATATATCCTGCGGGTGATTCATTACATAAACTGCTCCCCAAGTATCTGGTAAATCGTGTGGACTATGATAGCCATAATTGACTGCAATTGGTATACAACCTGCTGCTAAAGCCGCGTCAATATCGCGGCGGTCATCACCGACATACCAGCAGTGCTTAGGGTCAATACCTATATCATCACACGCTTTTAAGACAGGGGCAGGGTGTGGTTTAGCGTAAGCCGTAGTATCGCCACATACGACAGTCGCGGGTGGTAAACCAATTTCAGTTAAAAGTGCTTGCACAATCGGCAAGGTTAAATTCGTTGATTTATTGGTCACAATTCCCCACGCAATTTTTTGTTGATTCAATGTGTGTAACAATGCCTCAACTCCCTCAAATAAACGGGTATATTGCGTTAAATGCGTACGGTAATTGGCTAAAAATAATTGCTGCATCGCTTCAAATTCTACATCTTCAGGCGTCAAATGAAGGGCGGTATACAACAAACCTTTTGCACCACTGGAACAGGCATTACGCAACAGTTCATTAGGTAAACGAGCTAAACCTTTAAAATCTAATAAACCCTGGGTAGCCTCGACTAAATCGGGGGCTGTGTCGGCTAAAGTACCATCAAAGTCAAATAATATGGCGTGTGGTTTTGGCAAAATAGTAGTATTCATAGAGTAAAGAGTCAGTTTAAAAATGCAATATAAATTAATATAAATTAACGTTTAATATAATATGGATTAATAATATATATACATATACAAAATATAAAATATAAAATATAAAATATAGCTTATTGACACAGTGTTTCAGCAATGCCCTGTGTACCTAAGCCGTGAAATGCAAATATAGCCCCCGCCAAAGTTTGGTCAGCGATATCGCCAGCAGGACGAATCGACGCAACATATAAAGTACTTAAATTTGACCCGCCCCATGTACAAATAGTCGGTTTTTTTACAGGCAGATGTAAAGAATAGTCTAACTTACCATCGGGCGTAAAGCGGTGAATCATACCCGCATCTGTGGCACAGACCCAATAGCAGCCATCAACATCTATCGTTGCCCCATCTGGGCGACCCGCATAATATTCAAAATTAAGCCATTCACGACGGTTATAAGGTGTTCCTGTGTTAATATCATAATCAAATTGCCATACACGCTGTTGCGTAGAATGACTATCACTTAAATAAAACAAACGTCCATTAGGGCTAAACGCCATACCATTAGGCGTAGTAAACGGTTGCGGTAAATCAACAGAACTTAGTAAAGTTTTAAAGGGCAATTGACTTGGACTATATTGATAAATACTGGGATTACCTAGCCCTACTGTTTGATTAGACACCATCGTACTGGCTAAAAATCGTCCCTGACGATCACAACGCCCATCATTAAAACGCATTGATTGAGCGGTATGATTGGCAGCGGAGATGTAGTCTATTTTTAAATTGGCTGTTATATTTGTTATATTTGTTGTGTTTGTTGTATTTGTTATATGTGTCTTATTTATTAAATGATTATCATTTTGATTATCATTTAATAAATGAATATGCAATAAACCTGTTTCAGCACCAGCGATTAAGCCACCCTCACTGTGCAAAGCAATACACCCTAACATCTCGGGTGTATCCCAAAAAGAATGCTGTGCTGAACTAAGATTGTAACGGTGCAAAGTTTTAGCTGTAATGTCTACCCAGTAAATAGCCTGTTGTTTAGCGTGCCAAATCAAACTTTCACCAATTTGACAACGTGCATCTAATATTAATTCAGGATGTGTATTCATCCTGCCACAATCGCGGGTTGATTGATTGACATCACAGTACCGCCTAATTGCTGAACGGCACTGTATATATCTGCCATTGCAGCGGTTAAGTGCTGTGAATGTGTCGTCGGTGCTTTGCAGCCTAATTCAATATGTGGTTTATTGTGTTCAATGTCTGGATGTCCTACGTTAGGTAAGCTATATACTTTTAAAGGCGTATATTCCAACTCAATGCGGTGCATTAAACTAATTAATGCCGATTCTGGCAAATCAAATACCCGTATGGCTTGAGTTATTTGGACGTGCGAATCAAATAAGTGCTGATAATGCGTATCAAGTATCCACTCTAACATCGGCCAAGCCATCACAGGAAAGCCAGGTAAACAATACAAACGTTTGTTGATACTAAAAGCAGGAATACCATTGTATGTATTGGGAATAATATCAGCCCCAAGAGGAAAATGCCCCATATTCAAGCGAAACTCATTTTGAGGCGTAGTCATATCTACATCGCCTTTGCTTAAACAAAATGCGGTGATTAACTCTTTTGCTTGTGGGTGTAAGACTAACTCAAGGCCTAAAGCATGAGCGACTGCTTGACGGGTATGGTCATCAGGGGTTGCACCAATGCCACCACAACTAATAATGATATCGCCGCTGCCTAAAGCTTGGTGAATGACACGGGTGATTCGTTCGCGGTCATCACTGACATATTGTACTTGCGATAGACTCAATCCGCGTTGCTTAAAGGCAGCTAAAATATGCGAAAAATGCTTATCAATGCGGTGTCCTGATAAAATTTCATCGCCAATAATAATTAAAGAAAATTGTGTTTGTGTCATAGTAAATATAGTAGGTATAGTAGGTATAGTAGGTATAAGTATTAATATTAAAATATAGGTATATAAATTTTAATTATATTTTAAGAAATTAGTTTTTATTTATTAGTTTTTATTTAATAACTTGCTCATCACTGACTTCACCCACATTAAAATACTGTGATTGTGGATGACTAAAATAAAAGCCACTGACACTAGCGGCAGGCGTCATAGCATACGATTCTGTGATGTCCATACCAATATTAGCCACATTTAAAATATCAAACATAGGTTTTTTTATCGTATGAACAGGGCAGGCAGGATAGCCAGGGGCGGGTCTAATACCTTGATAGCGTTCAGCGATTAAATCAGCATTGTTTAGATTTTCATCGGGGGCATAACCCCACAAATCAGTTCTAACCCGTT
>JBDLSY010000065.1:0-3577 GCA_039805985.1 Pseudomonadota bacterium
ATCCACGCAATCCGTATATTCCAACCGTACACTTGAATATACGTTTAATGCTTGTTCAAGCTGCACACAGTGATAAACCTATTTTTTGGTTTGGTGGCGGTATGGACTTAACCCCTTATTATCCCTACTTAGACGATGTAAAGCACTTTCATCAAACCTGCAAAAATGCTTTAGATCCATTTGGTACTGATAAATATTTTCGTTTTAAAAAAGCGTGTGACGAGTATTTTTATTTAAAACACCGTCAAGAAGCGCGGGGTGTCGGGGGTATTTTTTTTGATGACTTTTTAGAATTAGGGGCTGAATATTCATGGAACATGACTTTAGCAGCGGGGCAAGCATTTTTACCTGCGTATTTACCTATATTGATGGCACGAAAAAATATGCCTTTTGGCGATAGAGAACGTGATTTTCAGGCTTATCGGCGTGGACGCTATGTAGAATTTAATTTAGTGTTTGATAGAGGAACACTGTTTGGTTTGCAAAGTGGCGGCCGTACAGAAAGTATTTTAATGTCTATGCCACCGATTGTTAAATGGCGATACAACTGGTCACCTGAATTAGGGACACCAGAGGCCGCACTATATACCGATTTTTTACCTATCCGTGATTGGTTGAGTCCACTTTAACAGTAAAATAACTGTTGCTTTAAATTAACTTTTAAAAATTTAAGCTTAACTTATACTTAACTTATACTTAACTTATACTTAACTTATATTTAATTTAAACTTAATGTAGACTTAAATTTAGCCTAGACTTAGCCTTAACCTAAACTTGTTTTATTATTTTCAAACCTTTTTACTATGACAACAACATATTTACCAAAAAAATACAATGGTGTAGCCATTATGGGCGCACAGTGGGGCGATGAAGGTAAAGGAAAATTAGTAGATTGGTTAGCTGAATCAGCCACCAGTGTAGTCCGCTTTCAAGGCGGACATAATGCAGGGCATACCTTGTGGATTAACGGTGTTAAAACAGTTTTACGCTTAATTCCTTCAGGTATTATGCATCAACATACCACCTGTTATTTGGGTAACGGTATGGTGTTATCGCCTAGTGCTTTGTTAGCTGAAATAGACGAGTTAGCCAAAGTGATACCAGATATAGCGAGCCGCTTACGCATATCGTTAGCAGTGCCTTTGATTTTGCCCATTCATGCACACATTGACCAAGCACGTGAAGTGTTAAAAGAAGCACGAACAGGTATAAAAATTGGAACAACAGGGCGAGGTATTGGGCCTGCCTACGAAGATAAAGTCGCTCGCCGTACAGTACGCTTGCACGATTTATTAGACGAAGTAGTATTATTTACCAAATTAGAAGAAATGCTAGATTTTCATAATTTTGTTTTACAACACTATTTAAAAGTACCTGTTGAAACTTTAATGACAGCCCGTCAAGTCTGTGATGAATTAATGGCACTTACACCCCGTTTGATTCCTTTAATGTGCGATGTTTCTACAGAACTCTGTGAAAAAATAGCTATGGGTGAGAAAATTATTTTTGAAGGTGCGCAAGGTGCTTTACTGGATATTGACCACGGAACTTATCCTTATGTAACCAGTAGTAATTGTGTAGCAGGTGCAGCAGCAGCAGGGGCGGGTGTTCCTGCTAAAGCAATTAGTACCGTATTAGGCGTTGCAAAGGCTTACACTACTCGGGTAGGCAGTGGGCCATTTACCACAGAGCTGTTAGACGATACAGGTAAACATTTAGCAATAGTTGGTAAAGAATTAGGGTCAGTAACAGGCCGTCCACGCCGTTGTGGCTGGTTAGACGGTGTATTGTTAAAACGTACGGCACAATTGAATGGTTTTGATGGCTTGGTTGTCACTAAGTTAGATGTATTAGATGGCTTGCCCGAAGTTAAACTGTGTGTCGCCTATGAAATAGAAGGTGTGCTAAGTACGTCTATGCCAATCGGGGCAGCGGCGATGGCAAAAGCCAATCCTGTTTATGAAACCTTTCCAGGTTGGTCAGAAAAAACGGCTGGTATGACTCGCTGGGCTGATTTACCTAAAACGGCACAAAATTATTTACGCCGTATTGAAGAAGTGGCAGGCGTTCGTTTAGACGTCATTTCAACAGGCCCCGAGCGTATGCATACGATTATGTTGAACTCAGTATTTTAAAATATGCAAAAAAATATTGATGCCCATCTTTATGTATCGTGGAATGATTACCACGACTTAATTGAACGGCTATCGATAATCATTGCTCAATCAGGCTGGCAGTTTGATGCAATACTCTGCTTAGCCCGTGGTGGTTTACGCGTTGGTGATACTTTATCGCGTATATTTGATGTGCCGTTAGCGATTTTATCAACTAGCAGTTACCGAGAAGGTTCGGGTACACAACAAGGTAATTTAAATATTGCCAAGCATATTACTGTAAGCAGCGGTGAGTTATCTGGAAATATTTTGTTATTAGATGATTTGGCTGATTCAGGCAAAACTTTAATTACAGTTCAACAGCATTTAGCCGTGTCTTATCCCAAAGTACTCACCGTAAAAACAGGTGTATTGTGGTGGAAGGATTGTTCGCAAATCAAACCTGATTTTTATGTGCAGCATTTATTAAATAATCCGTGGATACATCAACCTTTTGAACAATATGACACAATGCGTCCAAAAGATTTGATGTAAATAATATTATTTTTAAATATTTTAAACACTTTAAATACTTTAAACACTTTTCCAAGTATCTTTTAAGCTGACTGCACGGTTAAATACTGGTGTATCACTGGTATTTTCAATACAATCAGTCACAAAGTAACCTAAACGTTCAAATTGAAAATGACTGCCCGCAGCCGTATTTTTTAAGCTGGGTTCAACATAAGCCGATACTGTAGTCAATGAATGCGGATTTAAATCCTCTAAAAAATCTTTACTAGGTTGTGCTTCGTTAAACAATCGGTCATATAAATTAACCTGTACAGACAAAGCGTCATGTTTAGATACCCAACCAATGACACCTTTTACTTTATAATTTCCGCTGGTTGCGCTGCCACTTTTACTATCAGAAAAATACTGTGCATATACAATAGTAATATTGCCTGAATCATCTTGCTCAAACCCAGTACATTCTATGACAAAGCCATATTTTAAACGTACGCGCCCACCGGCTACGCCGTTAATAGGCGGATACAGGCGGTGATAACCTTTTGCAGGGACTGTTTGAAAATCATCAGCCTCAATCCATAATTCATGGCTAAAACCAAAATTACGTCGTCCACGGCTTTCATCATGCGGGTGTACAGGTGCAGAACACGGTTCTATACTGTCTTTGGCAAAGTTAGTGATGATTAATTTAATGGGATTAAGTACTGCCATGGCACGTGCCGCAATAGGGTCTAAAGTATCACGTAATGCACCTTCTAATGTACTGTAATCAATCCAACTGTCAGCTTTAGTCACGCCAATACGCTCACAAAATAAGTGCAAGGACTCTGGTGTATATCCTCTACGGCGTAAGCCCACTAATGTCGGTAAACGAGGGTCATTCCAGCCTTTGACATGATGTTCATTTACAAGCTGTGCCAATTTACGTTTACTGGTGACTACATAAGTTAAAT
>JBDLSY010000066.1:0-6225 GCA_039805985.1 Pseudomonadota bacterium
GTACAGCTAAAAAAAGATATCAGTTCAATGGTGCTGCCTGCTAACATACCGGCTTCGCCTGTAACAACTATCACTCATGAATGATTCATTAAAAGATACGCCTCACTTACTGCTAGAAACAGATAATCTTCCCGAAGAAAGTCTAATGTCTCACTTAATTGAGCTACGTAGTCGATTAATGAAAGCCAGTTTAGCAGTTATCGTTATATTTATTATATTGATGATTTTTCCTGGACAACAGGCTATATTTAACTTTTTATTTAATCCAATGGTAGGGGCTTTGGCAGTCAATGGCAGTAAAATAATTGTAACTAATCCAACGGATTCTTTTTTAATTCCAATAAAATTATTATTTTTAGTTGCTTTTCTAGGGGCATTGCCCTTTATTTTTTACCAAATATATGCTTTTGTTGCGCCTGGTTTATATAAAACTGAAAAGCACTTAGTGTTGCCTGTCATTATTTCATCAACTGTATTATTTTTTTGCGGTACAGCATTTTGTCACTTTATAGTCTTCGCTAAGGTTTTTGTGTTTTTCAGGGAAGTTGCCCCGACTAGTGTAAGCTATATGCCTGATATTGCTAAAGTATTTAGCTTTGTGATTACATTGTTTTTAGCCTTTGGAATTACTTTTGAAATACCCGTTATTGTTGTTTTGTTGGTACGATTGGGTATGGTGGAATTGAGTAAATTACGTGATATTCGTAGCTATGTCATCGTAGCTGCTTTTATTATTGCTGCAATTGTTGCTCCCCCCGATGTTTTATCGCAATTTATGCTGGCGTTGCCAATGATTGTGTTATACGAATTGGGCTTGATTGCAGCACAATTATTAAATAAACCTAATCAGTACACTAATTAATAATTATTAATCAATAAATCTCAATCCTTTAAATACATCATCAACACATGACTATCTATGATGCTATTTTGACAGTTTTACCACAAACACAATGTACGCAATGTGGTTATGAAGGGTGCGCACCTTATGCAAAAGCAATTGTTGCGGGCGAAGCGGACATAAACCGTTGCCCTCCTGGTGGAGAAGATGGTGTAGTACAGCTGGCTGCTATTACAGGTTTAAACAGTAAGCCTATTGATAAAAAGTGTGGTGAAACAAAACCAAGACACATTGCAGTGATTGATTCTGCTCGTTGTATCGGCTGTACATTGTGTATTGTAGCTTGCCCGGTTGATGCAATTATTGGGTCATCTAAAGCAATGCACCGTGTCGTTAATGAATCGTGTACTGGGTGTGATTTATGCTTACCGCCTTGTCCTGTTGATTGCATCACCATGGAGCGTATAAACGGTCAATTAGATTGGACACTACAAAATGCTGCAACCGCAAGGTTAGCATACGAAAATCGATTGAAAAGGTTAAGCAATACTCAAATGCCACCGACTACTAATGTTAAGAGTAAAGCACAGTTAGCTGCCATTGCTGCTCTAAATCGGGCAAAGGCTAGGCGTAACACTGTATAAATAAATAGGCTGTCAATATTTAAGCTAATGGTGGTTTTGTTTGAAAAGATATTGCTGTTTAAAAAATAAGCCATAAAATAAAACAGGTTTATCTTATGGCTTATTTTATTTTTAGTAAAGAATAAATTAGTTAAACAGTAGTATTAAATTAACAGTATTAGGTGTAACAGTGTTAAGTAATAATTATTTGATTTTTGCTTCTTTATACTCTACATGTTTACGAATCACTGGATCAAATTTCATTAATAGTAACTTTTCTGGCTTAGTCCGTTTATTTTTAGTCGTCGTATAAAAGTGACCTGTGCCTGCTGTAGATTCGAGCTTGATTTTATCACGCATTGATGACTCCGATTATTTTAGGTTAGAATTAAAGTGCGCCACTTGCACGCAAATCAGCCAAAACACGGTCAACACCGCGTTTTTCTAAAGTACGCAAGCCAGCATTGCTTAAACGAAGAGATATAAAACGATTTTCGCTTTCAACCCAAATACGGCGTTGCTGCAAATTAGGCAAAAAGCGGCGTTTTGTGTGATTATTAGAGTGGGAAACATTATTACCCACCATTGGGGCTTTACCAGTAACGATGCAAACACGTGCCATATTAACCTAGAGATAGTTGATGAAATGATGAGTACACAAGTAACGTGTACATTAGCTATTTTTAACCTAAATGGAGTAAATAATTGAGCATACACAATACGGCTAAACATTTAAAGAGTGTTTTATTGGTATTAGTAAATAGATTTTAAAGCTCACTACTATTTACGCAGGTGTAATATTATTTACATAGCTTTTAATTATAACGCATATTTATAAGGTATTTTTTTGATACACTGATTTTATTTTTTTATATATAAACATCTACATATAAATTTATTTAGCTACAATTGCTTCCACTTCAAATTCAGCATTTTTTGGTAAGCTGGCAACACCCACTGTTGAGCGCGCACAAAATGGCTGGGGCATTAATTCGGTCATAATTGCATTAACAACAGCAAATTGTGCCATATCAGTTACAAACAATGTCAGTTTTACAACATCGCTTAATTGTCCACCTGTTGCAGCGACTACTGCCGTCATATTAGCAAATGCTTGTCGTACTTGCGCTTCAAAAGGTTGCACTAACTCACCCGTTATTGGTTGCAAACCAATTTGACCTGATAAAAAAACAATATCACCAACAGCTTGTGCTGCTTGACTATAAGGCCCTACAGCAGCCGGGGCATTAGGTGTAGAAAAAATTATTTTTGGCATATTGTGTATGTATAAAAAATGATGAATAAAAGTGTGAACTATAAAATTTTGTTAAAACTTAAGGTCTTGAATCACAAGATTTACAGAATTTATAGATTTTACAGAGTTTAAAAAATATTGCTTATACTTTAGTCTTAAAAATCCTGATTCTAAGTATTTTTTATAAAATAAAAAATTCTTAGAGTTTAAAATGTGAATCAAAATTTTGCAGAATTTACAGATTTTTTAAACTTTGATTATAGTTTCATCACCGCTAATATTTCTGATTTTAATTCTTAAAGGTTTTTTATTACTAGTAATTTTACCATTCCAAAAGTTCTTTGATTTTATACCGTTAATAATGACATAACCGAGTTTATCAATTTTAATTTCTGTACTGCTGTGCCATTGACTTTGAGTGTTTTCACAATCAAGGGCAATCAGTTCAATCAGTTCTAAGCCTTCTTCACTGATATTAATGGCATTAAATATTTTACCTTTACTGATAGAGTGTAAGTTTCCTTTTTGGTTAAAAGCACTAATTTTTTGAATTAAACGGTCGCTAATAAAGGTATTTATTTTTGTTTCGTAACCGTCTGTAGTTTTAGTGGTTTTAAACTTTACAATATCTTCAATCACTACGTCATGGAGTAAATTTTTCAAGTCTTTGAGTTCTACTTCAATGGCTGTAGCATTATTATCTGTAATGAATTTTTCTAATGCTTTTTGATTAACAATGTCTATGTAATAAACGATTATTTTTTTAATATTATCGGGTAACTCTTGTAACTTTTGGTTAATTATTTCATTTATTTTAGGAATATCAAGTACTTTTTCTTGGGTATTTAATAAATTAGGTACATAAACAGGGACAAGTCCTTTTTGTGCTGTGCCTATCGTACCCAGCCAGTATTGACTAATACCTTCTATGGTGTGAGTTTGCAAACCCGGAATCAGTGTTGCGAGTTTATCCATTGTTTGTTGTGGGTTACGAAACAAGCTTACACCGTCTTTTATTTCTAATATTTGAAAATTAGCTTTCGCTGCTTTTAATCGGTCTCTGACGGTTTGAATACTGTTTATGCCGATGTCTACGTGAATAAATGTTCGTTTTAAGTCGTTGGCAACTTTTGCGGTTACGCCGCTGCCACCGAAAAAGTCGGCGACTATCATATTTGCATTGGAACTGGCTTTGATGATTCTTTGTAATAATGCTTCTGGTTTTTGTGTTCCATAAAATGGATTTTGCTCTGCGGGTATTTCAAAAATTTCTGTTGGAGTACCATCGTTCATATATGCTCTACGTTGCGTTCCATCTTTTTCGTTATACAACTTATATCTTTCCCCATCTTCGTCAAATTTGTCATATCTTTTTATTGCTTTTTCGTCATAATCAACAAGACACGCTTCATGGTTAAAAATTTTAATTTCCGTTTTAGTGTAGTAATAGATATTGTCATGCTTTCTTGGATAGTTTTCTTTAGTGCTAGTAGGACCAAAGTATTTCCAAATAATTTCATTTCTAAAATTATCCTCACCAAATACTTCGTCCATTAATATTTTTACATAATGTCCAATGTGCCAGTCCAAATGCACATAAATACTAGCGGTGTCACTCATTACACTTTTAATTGCCATCAAATTTTCGTACATCCAATTCAAATAATCTTCTTTTTTCCAAATATCGCCGTACATTTTTTCTTCAAACGCTTTGAGTTCATCAATGTCCATTTCTTGTTCAGCGGCGGCTATTTTTTCCGCTAATTTAGGATTTTTACGAATATAGACTTTTTTAGCATAATCAGCCCCACTGGCAAAAGGCGGGTCTATGTATACCAAATCCACTTTAATGCCTTGTTCTTTCAAATAAGCACAGGCAGAAACACACTCGCCACGAATCACTAGATTATCTGATTTTTCGCCCACTGTTTCCAATGGTTCTGTTTCATAATAAGGCATTCCTCGTTTGATACGGTCATAAACCGTGTCATTTTCACGGTAACGCAACACCCGTTGTGTGCGAGTAATATTGTTTAATATGGCTTGACCTTCAACGGTGTTGGGATAATAGGGGATATATTTTATGGGCATTTTTAATCTTTATTAATCTGTGTTTGTTTGAATCAGAATTTAAAGAATTGAAGCGGTTTTAAAGAATTGAAGCGGTTTTAAATCCTACTTATCCTTTAATCTTGATAATCCTGATTCTAAGGTGTATTTATATATTTTTAATGTCAGAATCAAGATTTTCAGGATTTAAGGATTTTAAAGAATTGAAGCGGTTTTAAATCCTGCTTATCCTTTAATCTTAACAATCCTGATTCTAAGCATTATTTATACAATACAATTTTTTTAATCTTTAAAAAATTGGTTTAACTTATTATTTAGTTTTGTAATATTCGCGGCTATGTTTTTACTGTCTTCCAAATACAAAAAATCAAAGCGTTGGTAGCCAAATTTTTCTTGATTAAGGTTTAAAAATTCGGTTTCTACATACTGTTTTTTTGTTTGAAAAACGGTGTCTGCTGCATACAAAGCCCCTTTGGTTTCTATTAACAAAACTTTATGAATTTTATCTTGGGCTGTTCGCTTAATCATTAAAAAATCAGTGGTGTATTTGCCAATATTTTTCCAATATTTGCCTTCTTTAGCAAAACAATTGATGACAAATTCAGTCAAACCTCTTTCACCGTTATAGTAAATTTCTAAATTTTTTTGCTCAAATTCAGTGAGTTGTAAAGCGGCTTGGAATATTTGCATCTCCAAACCACTACTGCCATTACCACCAAAGTTATAGGGTAAATAATGAAAAGAATTGTTTTTCGCTTTTACCGTTGATGAACATTCAAATTGCGTTTGGTAATTATCAAATGTAGGCACAAAATTCCCCATTCCTTGAACTTCCAAAGTGTGCGTCAATAGTTTATAAGCGTTTTGTATGCTATTTAAATCAGCATTAAGCGGTGCATTGCTTTTATCTAATTCCAAAATCTTTTTCGTATCCGCTTCATTTGGATAAAGGTTTAGATTTTTTTCTACATCTGTCAATTTAGAAGCAATGAGTAGTTCAGCTTGTTCAGGAATCACTTCAGTCGCGGTTTGTAAATCCCTTTTGATACTAAATGCGACACGGATTTTAGACTGTATTAAATGTAAATCATACATTTCATTAAAAAAACGACTGCCATTTTTCTCAAAAGAAACGGTTGCAAACAGTTCGCTTAATTCTGTGTCATATTGATGCAGTTGCGTGTTTGAAATCAAACCAAAACTCTGTCGGCTTATCTCAAAAAGCCATTGGTTATAGTTGGCGTAAACCCTACCTGTTTGGTTAATAATGTTAATAGTTCCCGTATCAATATTGGACAGTTCACTGGTAATAATTAAAGCCGAAGCCTTATAGTCGTCTATAGTGTTTATGATGGCTTTTAACTTGGCTATTGTATTGGCTGTTTTTTCTTCATCGATGCTTTGATACGTGACTTTCATTTGATAAAAGTCCACTA
>JBDLSY010000067.1:0-7125 GCA_039805985.1 Pseudomonadota bacterium
GAAAATATTCAGCCCGACGGGGATAGTCAAAGGCTAAAGTTGATAATACGTCTATGAGTTTAAAGTTACCACGGTAAGTACCATATAAAGTCTCAACACCAATAATCGCGGCAATAATCGCACTGGGTACACCATATTTAGCATCAGCAGCTGCAAAGCTAGTCGCATATTGGGAAATAAACTGTTGCCCTTTTTTAACACGCAATTTATCAGTAAAGCGTGCTTTATAAACCGCCCAATTTTTAGGTGTCCCAGCAGGAGCAGGGTTCATATAGCGTTTGACTACAGGATACATTTTAGCTTTTCGTAATAATGCGGTACTGAATTCATGGCTTATATTAACTGTAGCCGCTTTATCTTGCCAGCTTTTTACTAATTGTGTATCTAATAAAGGAGCAAAATCAATCGTTGAAGATGCAGCAGATGTATCAGATATATCAGCTAAAGTTGATATTTTTTTGTGTGATTTAGCCCATAAAGGCGTACTCATTAGTCCGACTGCACTCACGGAAGCCTGCAAAATTGAACGCCGTGACAGGCTAGTAAAATGAGTATTAATAATATGAGTCATAGAATAATTAGTAAAATAATGATTAGTAAAAAATTAAAATAACCGACCTACTATTAAATAAGCTAAATCACGTAGCCGTGTAGCATCATAAGGTTTAATAGCATCTAGGGCATCATTTAAACACGTTTGAGCCGCAACTTTTGCCCCCTCAAGCCCTAATAAACTGACATAAGTGCTTTTACCTTGTGCCGCATCTTTGCCCGGCGTTTTCCCTAATACAGTGATGTCTGTACTGGTATCTAAAATATCATCAGTAATTTGAAAACCCAAGCCAATCGCTGCACTATAACGTTCTAAAGCGTCTGCAAGTTTATGGTCGTAGTCGTATTTATAACCCGCTAAAGCACCTAGTTTGACACTCGCTGCTAACAATGCACCTGTTTTTTTACGGTGTAAAATTTGCAGGGTGGATAAATCAAGGGCAGTTTGTTGATGATCATCCAAAACAATTTTTTCAGCTAATAAATCCATTTGCTGCCCCCCTACCATTCCATTCGCACCTGCATGGGTCGCTAAAATGTGTATCATTTGTAATGCTGTGTGGCTACTTACACCCGGTAATGATTGCGTCAGTAGTTCAAATGCGGCAGCTTGTAGTGCATCGCCCACTAATAAGGCACAAGACTCGCCATACTTTACATGTACGGTCGGTTTTCCGCGTCTTAATACGTCATTGTCCATACAAGGCATATCGTCATGAACCAAAGAATAGGCATGAATCAGTTCAACAGCACACCCAACAGTGAGTGCAGTGATAGGCGATGCCCCACATAACTCACCTGCTGCTAATGACAATAAAGGGCGGATTCTTTTACCACCGTCTAATACTGCGTAACGCATTGCGTGGTGAAGGTTGGCTGGCGGAGCATCAGCAGGGCTTAATTGAGCACTTAAAATAATTTCAGTATGTTTTTGTGCGGTATGTAACCACATCTCAAAGGAAGAAATGTTTGAAAAAAGTTGCGAGTTCATTATAAAAACCTTAAATCTTAAATCTTAAATCTTAAATCTTAAATTTTAAATCTTAAATTTAAATTAAATTTAAAGGTGTCAATTGACCATTAATATCTAATTCAAGTAATTGTTGTTGTGCTGTTGTCAATTGGGTTTCACAAAATTTTAATAACAGTGTCCCTCGTTGGTAGCGAATCAGCATATCAGCCAACGAAGTATCTCCCGATTCCATTGCAGTGACTAATGTAGATAATTCATTGAGTCCATCTTCAAATGTTGTTGGATTACTGGTTTCGGCTGTGATGGACTGGATAATTTTTTTTGGCATAAGCAAAATAATTGATAATTAAGGCATTACTGTTACTACATTACTACGTTAATAATAATAGTTTTGAAGTTTTGAAACAAGTCTATTGTCTATTGTCTATTGTCTATTATTGATATCAAATAATGTCATTACACTTGAAAATAGGATGTTTTATTACCTACAGCATTGAATTTATTAGATTAATAAGAACTTAAAACCGTAAAATCAAGTGTAAAGACTATACATTTAAAAATGTTGATAACCCTTAGCTTTATAGTCAATAGCGTGTCCTTGATCATCACAATACCTGACTGTAGGTAACAAAGCCTCACACACATTGATATTACCAATAGGCGTTACATTAACACCTATACTGGCGGCAGCGTCTAATACGGCTTGACGGTTATGGCTACTACTTGTGAATAATAATTCATAGTCATCACCACCCGACAAAGCTAATGGCAGTGTGTCAATACCCGCGATTTGTGCCAAGCGTAACTCAAGACTCAATGGCAGTGCATTTACGTTAATTAAAGCATCAACATCACTGGCTTTTAATATATGGCCTATATCGCCCGCAATACCATCAGAAATATCAATTGCACTGGTCGCTAAACCCCTTAAAGCCAAGCCTAATTTAACACGAGGGCTGGGGGTGTGTAACTTTTGACTTAAATGAGCAACATGTACATCGTTAAGACTATTGATAAAAGCAGGATGCTGATTTTGTGCCATTGCTAAAGCTAAAGCGGCATCACCCACAGTACCGCTCACCCATACTATATCACCTGCTTGCGCACCACTACGCATAATTGGAGTGGGTGATTCACCAATAACAGTAATACTAATAGTCAATGTGTCAGTACGCGTAGTGTCTCCGCCTGCCAAAATACAGCCATATTTTGCTGCCAATTGTTGTAATGTTTGTGCAAAAGGTGCAAGCCATTCATCAGTAGCTAAATGTTGTGGTAAGCCTAGGCTTAGTAAAAAAGCCTTGGGTGTTGCCCCGCAAGCTGCTAAATCAGATAAATTAACCGCTAATGCCTTATGAGCAATCCATTCAGGTGAAGTACTGGCTAAAAAATGTCGCCCTTCAATCAACGTATCTACCGAAACCAAGGTTTTTTTACCAATTGTTGGTACAAACACGGCACAATCATCACCCACACCCAATTCAACAAACGATGAATGAGTTTCATTATTAAAATAATGCTGGATAATTTCAAACTCGGTTAAAGCAGCCGTAGAAACAGTAGCAGGTGTAAAAATCATGGTCGCCTTTAGAAGTTAAATAAAATTAAAGTATATATAAAGTATATATTAAACCTAAGCATATTGCTAAAATTAATGTGAGTACGACATAACTTAACCATAACCAACGGCGTTGTACATCATACTGACACTGTAATTGCTGAATTAATAAATGTAGTGATTCAGTAGCATAAGCACTGGTATTATTTGATTGCGTTGATTTGTTGTGGACTAAGGCAGCTAAACCACCGTGTAGTAAACGCGGAATTTCTGGTAATAATTCAGCCCATTGTGGTATTTCGCGCATTAAACGCTGTTTAAATGAAGGCCAACCTAATTGTGCTTTCATCCAACGCTCCAAAATCGGCTGTGCCGTTTGCCATAAATCTAAATCAGGATTCAAACTTCGGCCTAAGCCTTCTGTATTAAGTAAGGTTTTTTGTAACAACACCAACTGTGGTTGAATTTCTACGTTAAAACGACGGCTTGCATCAAACAAACGCATCAGTACTAAACCTAAGGATATATCTTTAATAGGTTTATTAAAAAATGGTTCACAGCACGCACGAATCGCCATAGCTAACTCATCAACCCGCGTATTTGCAGGTACCCAACCACTGTCTACGTGCAATTGTGCGACTGCCTTGTAATCTCGGCGAAAAAAAGCTAAAAAGTTATGGGCTAAATAATGTTTGTCTATATCGGATAAAGTACCCATAATGCCAAAATCTAAGGCAATATAGCGGCCAAAATATTGACCATTAGGTGTGATGTCTACTAAAATATTACCAGGATGCATATCAGCATGAAAATAGCCGTCAGTAAATACTTGGGTAAAGAAAATTTCTACGCCATCAGAAGCGAGTTTTTGTAAATTAACACCCGCTGTTTGTAAATCGTCTAAACGGTTGATTTGAATACCATCAACCCATTCCGTCACTAACACTGTTTTACGGCAGTAATCCCAAAAAACATTCGGTACATATAATAAATCACCGCGTGCGGTATTCGGCGGAAAATTATGCCTAAGTTGGTCACAATTCGCTGCTTCTAACATTAAATCTAATTCACCGTGTAATACGGTATTAAACTCTTGAACCACTTCTAGAGGCCTTAATCGCTTACCATCAGCACTACGGTTTTGTAACCACTGTGCTGCCATTAACATTAATGCCAAATCTTGCTCAATTTGTGCCAAAATTCCAGGCCGTAATACTTTAACGGCGACATATTCACCCGTACGCAAAGTAGCACGGTGAACTTGGGCAATACTGGCACTGGCAATGGGTGTTTCGTCAAAATAAGCAAATATTTTACTGGGTGGTTGTTGATATGCTTGCGTTAAAATAGCAACTGCTTGTTCGCTAGAAAAAGGTGGTACTCGGTCTTGTAGTTGAGCTAACTCATCAGCAATATCAACAGGCAACATATCGCGACGGGTTGATAGTGTTTGCCCTAGTTTTACAAAAATGGGTCCTAATGCTACCAATGCCAGTTTTAATCGTTCTCCACGCGAAAGGCTGGGGGCAGGTAAAAAAGATAAATGTCTTAACAGTTTTAACCCAGCAGGTGCGTGTCTACCAAACACATCGTCATCTTGTGCTACTAAATCTAGGCGGTATCGCAAGGTAATACGAATGATTGTCCAAGCTCTAATCGCATTTAATATTATTTTTTTCATGTAAGATTTTAAATTGATTGATTAATTATTATTATTTATTGTTTATTGTTTATTATTTATCGTTTATATTAAACACCTAATTTTAACCCTACTGATAGTGACTGCTATGTACTTTATATGACACCGATATAATCAAAGAATATTTTTGTAAGCTTTTTGACTTTATACGACCGACTATGACTTTATTAAACATTAATGCTGATACTTTTTATGCTTATGCCGCACAAGGATTTAACCGTGTCGCTTTAACTTGCCATGTATTAGCCGATTTAGATACCCCACTTTCACTATATTTAAAATTAGCCAATGCACCCAATACTTTTTTATTAGAAAGCGTCATTGGTGGCGAACACAGTGGTCGCTATAGTTTTATTGGCTTACCTTGCCAACAACATTTACGCTGCATTATTAAACCTGAATCCCTTGGAGGGTGTATCACTGAAGTGATTAATAATGGCGTTGTGTTAGAAACAAATCAAGGAGACCCTTTACAGTTTATTACCAATTATCAAGCACGGTATGTCGCGTTACCTATTAAAGGTTTACCTAGATTTTGCGGTGGTTTAGCAGGTTATTTTGGTTATGATGTCGTGCGTATCATAGAAGAACGTTTAGCCAATACTTACAAAACAGAGGGTTTACCTATGCCTGATATTGTATTGTTACACAGTGACCATTTAGTAGTCATTGACAATGTATTAGGCACTGTTATGCTAATATACTACGCTGACCCGAACCTATGTGGCAGTTATGAAACGGCACAAACTGAATTAAATAGTTGGATAAAGCGTATTCACTCTCCAATCCCAATAGCCCAATACGCCGAACATGTCACGAGTCCGACCACAATAGCACAACGAAAGTACACACACGCTGACTATTTAAGCGATGCACAAACCTGTATTGATTACATTCACGCAGGTGATTGTATGCAAGTGCAACTAGGACAACGCATTAGTCAAACGTTTACACAAGAACCCTTGATGTTATACCGTGCTTTACGCCGTATTAATCCTTCACCTTATATGTATTATTATTGGTTGGATACGCCTAATTACGCACCATTTCACATCATTGGTGCATCGCCTGAAATTTTAGTTAGGCAAGAACCTATTGTAGAAAATGGTGTAAAAATAGGCTGCAATGTTGCGGTACGCCCTTTAGCGGGCACGCGTAAACGGGGACATACACCTGAACAAGACGCCGCCTTAGCCGCTGAATTATTGGCTGATCCCAAAGAATGTGCTGAACATGTCATGTTAATTGACTTAGCCCGTAATGACATTGGACGAATTGCTAAAATAGGCAGTGTAAAAGTGTTAGAACAAATGGTGATTGAAAAATATAGCCATGTTCAACACATTGTTAGCCATGTGGAAGGTCAGTTAATTGATGGCTTAAATAATATGGACGTGTTAAAAGCAACTTTTCCCGCAGGCACATTAACGGGTGCACCCAAAGTGCGAGCGATGGAAATTATTGATGAATTAGAACCCGTTAAACGCGGTATTTATGGTGGTGCAGTCGGTTATTTAAGCTACAGCGGTGCAATGGATGTTGCCATTGCGATTCGAACAGGCATCATACAAGACAATGTTTTATATGCTCAAGCCAGTGCAGGTTTAGTCGCAGACAGCCAAGTAGAGGCGGAATATCAAGAAACTGAAGCCAAAGCCCGTGCCGTATTGCGTGCTGCTGAACTAGTTCAAGCAGGGTTTTAAATTATTTTTTTAAATATTATTTAAGTATTTGTTTAAGTATTTATTTAAGTATTTCAAGCGTTTTAAGTGTTTTAAGCGTTTTTTAAGGATTTTTATGTCTCACTTTGCAAATAATATTGACTCTAAGCCTATTTTTTTAATAATTGATAATTATGATAGTTTTACCTATAACCTAGTGCAGTATTTTGGTGAGTTAGGGGCAAACATTATGATAATACGTAATGATCAAATCACTTTACAAGACATTGAACACTTAAATCCTAGCCATATTTGTTTAGGGCCTGGCCCTTGTGCCCCTGCACAAGCGGGCATTACTATTCCAATTTTGCAACATTTTGCAGGAAAAATACCCATGCTCGGTGTATGTCTAGGGCATCAAGCCATTGGTGAAGCATTTGGTGGTAAAGTCATTCGTGCAGCTAAACCTATGCACGGTAAAACAGACACTTTAACGCATGATGGCTTAGGTGTCTTCACACATTTACCCAATCCTTATATTGTTACCCGCTATCATTCATTAGCCATTGAATCAAGCAGTTTACCCCCTTGTTTAACCGTCACTGCAACCACGTCTGATGGCGAAATTATGGGTGTTCGCCATAAACAATATACGATTGAAGGTGTTCAGTTTCACCCTGAA
>JBDLSY010000068.1:0-2808 GCA_039805985.1 Pseudomonadota bacterium
TCATTTTTTGGTAGTCAGTAATATTAGTCCTACTGATACCCGTCAAGTGATTGCTGGCAATGAGCGTGTGATTAGACCCCGTTTGTCTGATGCAAAATTCTTTTTTGACCAAGACCGAAAAAAAACTTTACATAGCCGTGTAGCGAGTCTAAATAAAGTGGTTTATCACAATCAATTAGGGACGCAAGGTGAACGTACTATTCGTGTAGCGAATATTGCACGTAATATTGCCATACTATTAAACCCGACCGATGATAGCTTAGCTATTCAATCACACCGTGCTGCTACTTTAGCTAAAACTGATTTATTGACTGATATGGTGGGCGAATTTCCAGAGCTACAAGGCATAATGGGGCGTTATTACGCACTGTATGACGGCGAAAATTCCATTATTGCTGATGCCATCGAAGACCACTATAAGCCTAAATTTTCAGGTGATACTTTACCCCGTAATAAGGTAGGCGTAGTAGTGGCTTTGGCTGATAAGCTAGAAACTTTAGTCGGGTTATTTGGTATTGGTGCATTGCCGACAGGTGATAAAGACCCTTTTGCCTTGCGTCGACATGCTTTAGGTGTGATTCGTTTATTGATAGAAAACACTTTACCGCTAAGTTTAAAAGATTTAATTGTGCAAGCAGCTGATGTATTTGCTACAGGTTTATTAACGCATTCTTTATCGCCCTTAGAAACATTTATTTATGATAGATTATCAGGGCAATTACGTGAGCAAGGTTATAGCATTCAAACCATTGAGGCGGTATTAAATAACCGTCCGATAGTGCTGCATGATATTAATGCACGATTAGCCGCCGTAAAAATATTTGCTGATTTGCCAGAAGCCCCCGCTTTAGCAGCAGCGAATAAGCGTATTTATCATATTTTGAAAAAAATAAATCCTGATAATAATCAACTCAATCAATCCAATCAAACCAATCAGTTTAATCAAATAATAGAAGCAGTAAATCCAGCGTTATTATTTGAACCTGCTGAAAAACAATTGTATGAAGCCTTAAAAGTAATCGCAATAAAAGCACAAACAGCTTTTGTAAGTAAACAATATACAGAAAATTTACAAATATTAGCAGTATTAAAACCGTCTGTTGATGCTTTTTTTGAAACGGTAATGGTCAATGTTGATGATGAACAACTTCGCTCGAACCGTCAAACTTTGTTAGCACATTTACACCACGCTATGAATCAAGTGGCTGATTTAAGTCAATTAGTGACTTAAACCTACAGTATATAAACAATTATAAAAATCAAACAATATAAACAATATAAACAATATAAACAATATAAACAATATGAATAATATGAATAATATGAATAATATTAAATTATGTTAAATAATAAAAAATATTTATGATGTTACTTTTGCGTTTGCTGCTGCTTAATGTACGTGCATGTATATATGTGTTGTATTGCCTTATCACTGTGATTCCTTTTGCGGCATTGGCGATTCCGCTATGGTTATGTCCCGTTTCAACTCGCTTTGCGGTTTTACGGTTTTGGCCACGATTAGCGATTCATGCTGCCCGTTGGATTTTAGGCATTCGTTGGCAAATTAAAGGCTTAGAATATTTGCCGCAATATGGGGCTAGTGCAGTTTTAATGCCTAAGCATCAAAGTACTTGGGAGACTTTTTTTCTGTGCGGTTTTTTAGAATCATCGCCCGTATTTGTGTATAAAAAACAGTTAAACTGGATTCCATTTTTTGGTTGGGGATTAAAATCTTTAAAGTGGATAGCGATTGACCGTAAACAACGTTTAGCCGCTTTTGAACAAGTCAAGTTAGCCAGCCGCACAGCAGTCGATAACGGACGCAGTATCATTATGTTTCCTGAAGGAACACGTACAACAATCGGTACAGAGACCACTTATAAATCAGGTGGAACTCGGTTAGCCATTCATTTAGGTGTGCCTGTTATTCCAATTGCACACAATGCAGGAGCATTATGGCCAAGACGGGTATGGTTAAAACAGTCAGGTTTAATTACAGTGTCTATTGGTAGACCTATTACGTCAATCAACAAAGAGTCTGAACAGCTACTGGGTGAAGTAAAATCATGGATTGAGCATGAGATGCACTGTATTTCGCCAGAGTTTTATGTGCAATCACACAAGCATTCTTCCATAGTTAAATAAATTTACTTAAGACTTATTTATTTACTTATTTACTTATTTATGCTTAATTTAAATATATTTAATCCGATTGACGCTCCGCATAACTATCGCACAATTGTATACGTGTCTGACAGCACAGGCGTCACTGCTGAAACTTTGGGGCATTCTGTATTAACCCAGTTTGAAGGTATGAACCTTAGACAGCAAAGAATACCCTTTATTGATAATGAAGAAAAAGCTTATGATGCTGTTTTAAAAATAAACGACATTACCCGTGCTGAAGGCCGCAAAGCCATTATATTTAGTACTTTAGTTAATCCGATAATCAATGCTATTGTTAAGCATGCTAATGGCTTTCATTTAGATTTATTTCAAAGTTTCGTTGAACCATTAGAGCAAGAATTTGCCATTAAGTCTACTCATTCCGTCGGGCGAAGCCACTCTACGGCTGATGCAAAAGAATACAAAGACCGTATTGAAGCGATTAATTATTCACTAGCCCATGATGATGGGCAAAGTCATAGCCATTTAGATCAGGCCGATATTATTTTGGTGGGCGTATCACGTTCAGGAAAAACGCCGACCAGTTTATATTTGGCGATGCAATACGGTTTGAAAGCAGCTAATTACCCGTTAATCCCGGAAGATTTCGAACGCAATGTGTTACCACCGCATTTAATTAAG
>JBDLSY010000069.1:0-5216 GCA_039805985.1 Pseudomonadota bacterium
TAAACGCAGTATTACGCTCACCATTAGTAAAAGCAAGCGTTACTTGATTTTTTGGAGTGACGCCTAAAATATCAATATCAATAAGAGCATCTTGTGTACTGGTATTGTTGTATTGCCATAAGCCCACACCGTTACCGCTATATTGAATAGGACTCACTGCACTACAAGCAGCCCCAGAACAATCAACAGTTAAACTGGCTTTCGGTGGATTGGTAGGCGTACCAACAGGACGATTAATCACGGGCGGCGTGTCTGTAGTCGCACCACCGCCACCGCAGGCTTGAAGTAATACAAAACACACTATAGCCATTGCATAATAGCGAAGTGAAAATGATTTAAATTGATTTTGAGTATATGTTTTCATGACCGCTCCAATAATGACGAATAACTGATGGGTTAAACAAATAATTAATAATTAATAATTAAATAATATTATGCGTAATCAGTGCTTAATTAGTAGATACCTAAATAATTAATGCTTAAATATTTTTAGGTATTTTTAATATGTTTTTTAATGTAATCATACAGTCACCCTTATACTTTGACTTTTACAAGCAATATTTTTAATTTAAATTACTTATTTGTTTCTTATTTATTTTGCATACTTTACTATGCCCACCTTATTATGCCTATTTTATGTTTAAATTGCCCAACTTTCTAAAACCCACTTTTTTAAATAAACCATCAATAAGTAACCAAGCTAAACCAGCAGCATTGCGTTTTGTTTTAATTTGTGTACTACTTGATGTGATTGGTTTTGGTTTAATTATTCCTGTTTTACCTAGTTTAATTCAAGAATTTACTAATGGTTTACCTAACAGCCTATCCAAGCAAACCATTTGGTACGGTGTGCTTATGGCATCATACGGCTTTGCACAGTTTATAGCGGCTCCTTTTTTAGGGGCTTTATCAGACCGTTATGGGCGTCGATCGGTATTGCTTATTTCACAAGTGGGCTGGGGACTAGATTTTTTATTGATAGCCTTCGCTGGTAGTTTACCTATGATGCTCATTGCCCGAGTCATTGGTGGCATTACAGGTGCTGGATTTACCGTTGCCAGTGCCTATGTTGCTGATGTAACCAGTGTAGAAAAACGTACACAGGGTATGGGTATGATTGGGGCGATGTTTGGTTTAGGCTTTATTATCGGCCCTGTTGTAGGCGGTTTCTTGGGTGATATTAATATACGATTGCCTTTTTATGTAGCCACTTTTATTGCTTTCATTAATGTGACCTACGGCTATTTTATTTTGCCAGAATCACTCCCTAAAGAAAAACGAACGGCTTACACTCGCCGTGAGTTGATGGCTAAAAGTAACCCGTTTAAATCTTTAATTAAACTAATTTATATACCGCGTACCACTTATGGCATTTCAGTTTCCGCATTGGTAGCTGCGGTTTGCTTAACGAATTTAGCACAGTTTATGATGCATACGACCTTTGCATTGTTTACTACGCAACGGTACGGTTGGGGTGCAAAAGACAACGGCATTGCTTTGTGTGTGGTTGGACTCATTTATGCCGCGATACAAGGCGGTTTATTAGGGCGGCTTATTAAACGATTTGGTGAAAAGCATTTAGCGATTATTGCGATGACTATTGCAATGCTTGAATTTATAGGCTTTGCTTTTGCTGTTAATGGCACACAAATATATATTGCTATTGTCGCTGCATTTTTAGCCAGTGCTGCTATGCCTGCCTTAATGGGATTGGTGTCTAAAACCATAGGCGGCAATGAACAAGGTAATTTAATGGGTATGTTTACGGGTTTAGGTGCATTAATGGGAGTACTTGCCCCTTTAATTGCGACGCCCATTTTGGCAGCCACTAACCATTTTCCAGCCAATGACCCACGGTTTGGTACAGTTTATTTATGTGCGGCTTTGTTTCAAGCGATTAGTGTGGGTTTGGTCTGTTGGGCTTTGCGTAAATCGTAAGTACTAATTATTGCTTAAAAATAAATATAAACCGCCCTATTTTATATTTATTTCCACCCGCACCCTACACACACGCAAAAATACCTATAATATATTGTTACGAAATAATAGGAAATAATCGGTTTATTTATTTTGTAAAATTGCTATACATTACTTGACTTTTTAAACGAATTATTAAAATGACTCAATCAATCAATCAATCAATCAATCAATCAATCACTGCGGCGATGTAGGCGGTTTTTAAAGTTTCGCCGAAGTTTTGTAAACCAACTCGTTAAAACAATGACTACGCTGGGCGTTGTGTGCAGTATGACAAATGTGTTTGCCGCTGAACAAGTGTGTTTCCTTGGAAACATAACAGGTGATACTCCTGAAGCAGTAATGGCACAAGTTAAGCCTTTTTATACAAAATACGATGATGTTAAGAATGAAGTTGTGTATAGGACTGTTTCAATCAGTGAAAATTATACTTTTATTGGTTTAGATGAGACTCTTAGTGATAAAGAAAGTTACGTTTACGATGTTAAAGTAAAAAAAGAAGCTTGTGTTCATTCTGAAACTTATGTTGACCCACCACCAAAACCACCATACATATTTGAGATTTGTATCCCTAATGAATATCTAATATACCTAGAATGCAAACCAGCCACTTGCCCCGCCCCCACCAATGGGCAACGAGCAGCGGCGGATTGTACGCAAACCGTATCACTGACACCCGCCCCTGGTCAAACCGAGCCACGCCCCAAAGGCTCTGAAGGCGATGGCAAATCGACCTATGATTTAATCGCCAAAGTGACCGAAGGCAACCAACCCAAAGCAGGTATGGCATTGACGTTTACAGTGGAAGTTGAAGCAGGTTCAGGCGGTATTCCTACAACACCGACAGGCAGACCCACTGGCAATTTGAGTGTTAAAAGTGGTACAACCAATGCCAGTGGTGAAGTTAAAGTAACGTTTACCTCGCCCGTATTTGCAGGTACGCATACAGTTACAGTAACGTGTGCCAAATGTACAGGTACTAAAAAAGATGACACAGAGATATTTAACGTTAAAGTACCCAACTTGATTTCGCTGCCCGCAGATAACCGTTGGGAGTTTATCAGTACTGATAATTACCATAAAAATAATAACACATCGGTAGCAACACGTACCGTTTATTATGTAACAGAGCAAGCAAAAACTAATTTAGGTCAAATGGTTGATGCAATACAAACCACGCCTTTAGATACTGCTGGTACACGTTTTTGGGGGAAAATAGGTTTAAATGATGCCAGCTTAAAATGGGGTGGCAAATTTAACGCGTATGTAAAAGTTAATGGTGTTTATCCACCCTATCCATGGAATCGTCAGGGGCAACATGGTGAACACCGTTTAGGGGTGCAAATTGATTTACAAACACTTAAAAAAACTAAAGCAGATAGCTTTGTGATGTATGACCGTGTTTGCAAACCTAAACCAGACCAGTATAAAGTAGTACCAACTATTTTATTCCATACAGGTGGTAGCTACCATTTTCATGCTTATTTATTAGGCAACATCGCTGTTAATTTAGGCGGTGGGAAGTGTAAAACCATGAATAACTAAATGCTTATTCATTTGTACCTATTTAGTTACCCTTTACGTTTTATCATTTTAAGGACTTACCATGAAATCAGTAATGTTCAGCAAAACGGCTGCTGCCCTTGCCGTTGCTTTAACCGTGACTACTTTAACTTTGCCTAATGTTGTCTACGCAAAAAAACTAGATAAAGTTTCGATTTTATACAATAAATTTACTGTTTATAGCAATGGCTTTATTACAGCCCCTGCAATTGACCCCAAAACAGGTGAAGAACGAAGTTATACTATTTTTCATTTTCCAAAAGAACAGTACAACAACAAAGCTGCACTAGAAGTGGCATTAAAAGAAGCCGTATTAGAAAAAATTGCTGCTGAAGCAACGCAAGCAGACATAGACCGCCAAGAAGCAGAACTTGAAGTCAGAAAAGAAGCATATATGACCCGTGCTAAGTCAGTGAATAAAGTCACCGTAGACCCCAAAACAGGGGCGTGGAACTTTGAATATTTACATTCAGCTTACGACATTGAAGATATAAACGGATACGATAAAGTAAGTTTTAGAAAACGAACATTTTATCCACCTAATTTTATTGAACCTGTGGTTAAATCTATGGTTAAACCAACAAGCAATGGTGAGTTTGAATACACTTACAGTGTTGCCAATGGTAAAAATGCAAAACAATTTATAGAAAAAATATTTGTTAGCAGTAATATTAATTTAACTGTTACGCCTATTCCTGTAACTGGGCAAGATGCACGGTGGTTTGACCAGCAACATAAGGCGTGTAAACCAAGAATTAGTAGCCCTAAAAATGTGATTAGTTTGATTTTTTGTAATAGTGATAAAGGTATTGATTATCAATGGTACACCGTAGGTACAGACGCTAAAACGGGTGAATCTAAACAAAGTGGTATTTATCCAGGGCAGCGCTGGGATAATTTACGATTAACCGTACCGCATTTACCAAGTGTTCTACCCATGCATCTTGAGGGGTTTAACGACAATGATTTTGCCCCGCAAGCGATTTTGGACGTTGAAAGCCCTGCTAAAGACAAATTAGAGCAGCTGTTAAACACCATAGGCAAAGAAGTGCCTGTGATTGCCCCACAAATTGCGATTCCTAAACCGTATAGTGGGGCAGAGTTAGCCAAGCGAATTAAAGCGGATATGCAAACATGGATTGTTAAAAAGCCGGGCTATGAATTGCAAACGGGCAATGAGTTGATTACGCCTAACACTTTAGTGGCTTTAAACCGTCAGTTTGACTTGTTGATTCCCGCCTTAGAACGCAAAGACAAAGCCGCAGTACGAGGCATTGCTCAAACCATACTGACGCAACTATTTACGCCGCATACTGATTTAGACCACCATAAATTTATTGAGGACGATGAAAAGCACAACACCACGCCAAAACGCCGTTTAGCGATTGCAGCCGATGCAAGCGTAACAAATACGGCGACAATGGAACCGTTACACCGCGTAGCCGCACGGGCGTTGGGCTTTAACTTGATGTACTTAATTACTCAATCTGAAAAAGGACGTTAAGCGGCAATTATAAAATATAAAAATTAGCCAGCGACTGATGCGATATTGGTGGCTGGTAATTAATGTATTAATAAAATATTATTAATGAAATATTATTAATGAAATATTATTAATGAAATATTCTTAATGAAATATTCTTAATGACATATTCTTAATAAGATATTATTAATAA
>JBDLSY010000070.1:0-10201 GCA_039805985.1 Pseudomonadota bacterium
CCAAAGCATCTACTTACTGCATGTAAAATACTTTATTTATAAGCACTGTACAATAAAGTTAATTTTAAATTTACGTAACTCTTTACACACTACATTTACCTGTTAGTAATTGATTTATACAAAAAAACTGTATGGAATTAGCTTAAATTTTGGGCTTATTCTTATAATGTAAAATTAGTAATCAAAATTTAACTTGATTAAATTAATAAATTAATAAATTAATAAAATAATCACATAAATACTTAAACTAAATCATAAAATATATGAACTCTGAAAAATACAATCTTGAATTAAATCAAACAAATTTTTTGGTTAAAGCAAAAAATTACGCAAAAAAAGCGGGTATCACAGTAATAGAACCAGTACTCAAGTTATATTACTCATCGCAAGATCCTGACACGCCTATTTGGGCTAAAACTAAAATTTATGCGGCACTGGCTTATTTTATATCACCAATTGATGCTATTACAGATATTATTCCTATAATAGGCTACAGTGATGACGTATTGATATTAACCATTGCGATTGCAACTTGTACCCTCTATATTAAGGAAGCACATAAACAAAAAGCACGGGCAACATTAAAACAATGGTTTGATTAATAAAATAACTATTTTTATACTTAATACTTAATACTTTATATTAAGCCATAATATGCCCGCATTTAACTATGAAGCCAGTAACGATTTAGGTAATATCACCCGAGGCGTAATAGAAGCAGACAGTGAACGTCATGTACGCCTCCAATTAAAATCTAATGGTTTATTGACTTTAAGTTGCACGTTAATTACGCAACAATCGCGCGAACAAAAAACAACTACGGCACAGCCACCCATTTGGTTAAAATCTTTAACCGATCGTAGTGCTTTAAGTGCGGTTAAGCGTACTTTATTAATGCGGCAGTTGGCAAGTTTATCTCAAGCAGGTTTGCCACAAGAGCAAGCCTTAACTGTTTTACTGTCTCAAGCAGAAAGTAAATCAGAGCAAGAAATACTAGGAGCAATTCGTTCCAAAATATTAGAGGGGTCAAGTTTATCACAGGCTTTAGCACAGTATCCTGCAACATTTGCTAGTGAGTTGATTGCCATGATAGCTGCTGGTGAACAATCGGGTAAATTATCTTTGGTGCTTGAAAACTGGGCTGATTACTTAGAAGCACGGGCAAATTTAAAGCAACAAGTGGTTGCTAGTCTAGCTTATCCTGCTATTGTCGCAGTAGTTGCCTTGTTAATGGTATTAGGTTTAATGACCTATGTCGTGCCACAAATTGTGGGGGTATTTAAAAACTCTAAAACAGCTTTGCCTTTATTGACGCAAATAATGATGGCTGCATCTAATTTTTTACGGAGTTATGGTATTTATATGCTTTTAACGATGATTACATTATTTATATTAATGCGGGTAATTCTAAAAATGCCCACACCTAAATTAGCTTTTCATAGTTTTTTATTGCGTATGCCTTTAGTCGGTAATTTAGTACAAGCGGCACAAACAGAACGGTTTGCCAGCACTTTAGCCATTTTAATTCGTGGCGGTGTGCCTATGTTAGACGCATTAAATGCAGCTAAGCGAACATTAACCAATAAAGTATTGATTAATCAGTTGGACAATGCTATTGGTCACGTACAAAGCGGGGCAACGTTGGCACGCGGCATCACATTATCACAAAGTAAAGCATCATCTAAAGAACGTATGGCTAATTTATTAACACACCTAATTGCCAGCGGTGAAGCAACTGGAAAATTACCTGATATGCTGACGCGTGCTGCTCAATTACAAGGGGCGATTTTATCGCGAAAACTACAAGCTTTGACAACTATTTTAGAACCTGCCATTATTTTAGTTATGGGGGGGGTGGTGTTAGTGATTGTATTGTCTGTATTGTTGCCGATTATAGAAATCAACGCACTGGTAAAATAGCTTACGTTTTATTTTTTAAGCGGTGGGTGATAAACGAGATTGAATACTAGATAAAATACCTGATGCATCTAAATGAACCTGCATCATTAGTTTAGTGGGGTCGCCATGGTCAATAAATATATCGGGTAAGCCCAAATGTAACCATGACACGGCAAATCCTTGCGAAGACACATATTCTGCTGCTGCACTGCCTGCTCCCCCTGTTATGCAACCATCTTCTACACTAATAAATACAGAATGTGTTGATGCCATTTCGTATAATAAAGCTTCATCTATTGGCTTAACAAAGCGCATATTTACCACAGTTGCATCTAATTCATCGGCTATTTTTAGTACTTCATGTAGTAGCACGCCCCATATTAAAATGACTATTTTTTTAACTAGACTGTGACGCACAATCACCCCACGTCCCAAAGGCAAAGGGCTTAAGTCTAAAGCATCAGTACCGCTATGTACCAAACTGGTATGTGCTGTCCCCCGTGGGTAACGCACTGTAGCAGGGCCAGAGTATTCGTATACGGTACTTAACAGTCGGCGGCATTCTAAAGCATCACTGGCACAGGCTATAACCATATTAGGGATACACCGTAAGTAGGCAATATCATAATTACCCGCATGAGTTGCACCATCAGCGCCTACTAAACCAGCGCGGTCAATTGCAAACGTTACATCTAGATTTTGCAAGGCAACATCATGAATCAATTGATCATAACCACGCTGTAAAAATGTAGAATAAATCGCTAGTACTGGCTTAGTTTGCTCGCAAGCCAAGCCTGCCGCAAATGTGACTGCATGTTGCTCTGCAATACCCACATCAAAATACCGTGTAGGGAATTTTTTTTCAAAATCAACTAAGCCACTGCCTTCACGCATAGCGGGTGTAACCGCCAATAAGCGCGTGTCTTTTGTGGCCATATCCACAATCCATTGCCCGAATACTTGAGTATAAGTTTGTTTTTGGGCTACTGTAGGCGAAACAATGCCCACGGCTGGGTCAAATGGACTAGGGCCGTGATACTTAATGGGCTGTGCTTCAGCCAAAGGGTAGCCTTTACCTTTTTTAGTCACAACATGTAAAAATTGTGGTCTGCCTGTTGTTTCAGACAAGTGTTTTACATTTTGCAAAGTAGGAATTAAAGAATCTAAATCATGGCCATCAATAGGTCCAATGTAATTTAAACCAAATTCTTCAAAAATAGTCGCAGGCACTACCATTCCTTTAGCATGGCCTTCAAAGCGTTTGGCTAACTCAAATAAAGTAGGCACACGCCCTAGTACTTTGCGTACACCTTCTTTGGCTGCAGCGTAGACGCTGCCACTAATTAATCGAGCTAAATAACGGTTTAACGCACCTACTGCTGGACTGATACTCATATCATTGTCATTCAGTAGCACTAACATTCGTAAGCCGTCCATAACGCCAGCACTATTCATAGCCTCAAAGGCCATACCACCAGTCATTGCACTGTCCCCAATAATTGCCACTGCATGACGAGAGTTATTTTGCAATTTTGCTGCTGCTGCCATACCTAGGGCTGCTGAAATACTGGTTGATGAATGGGCTGTACCAAACGCATCATATTCACTTTCATTACGTTTAGGAAAGCCTGATAAACCATCTAGCTGACGTAAAGTTGACATGCCCTCACGCCGTCCTGTTAAAATTTTATGCGCATAAGATTGATGGCCGACGTCCCAAATTAAGCGGTCACTGGGTGTTGAGTAAACGTAATGTAGAGCAATAGTTAATTCAACTGTACCTAAATTAGAGGATAAATGACCACCTGTTTTTGCAACTGACTGTAAAATAAATTCACGCAATTCATGTGCTAATGTTTTAAGTTGTGCCCGTGACAATGCCTTTAATTGCGAAGGTGTATTGATTGACGGTAATAAAGCGCTATTGGAGGTATCAATCATAAAATCGCTAAATATTTATTTATACTGTTTTATTATTTGTAGTATATATATTGTTTATATATTGTCTATATATTGTTTATATATTGTCTATATATTGTTTATATATTATTTATACTGAATATCTACGCGGCGATTTTCAGCATAATCCATTTCACTACTACCCAAGGCCTTTGGTGATTCTTTACCAAAAGAAACAGATTCTAACTGTGTTTCAGGAATACCCAATAACTGCATAGCTTGTTGTACTGCTAACGCTCGCTTTTGTCCTAAAGCTAAATTGTATTCACGCCCTCCTCGGTCATCAGTATGACCTTCTAAAGACACTGTTTGATGACGGTTATTATGTAAATTTTTAGCATGTGCTTCTAATACTGGCTTATCTGCGTCAGCAATTATAAAACTATCATAAGCAAAATAGACACTACGTTGTGCTAAAGCAGGGTCGCTAGGTTGCATGACTTGTGAGTTATCCGCCTGTATTGTAGCTATAGTACCCATTTGATTATTTGCAGCAGAGTTTAAACGAACTGTGTTTAAATCGGCTGTTGAAGGTGTAAAAATACTGGTTGTTGTGTTCGTATATTTTGGGTCTACTAGAGGTAAGTCACTAAGGTTTACTTTTGAAGCACACCCAGTTAAAGACAATATACCCATCATAAAAGATAAAGCACACACATTAAAAGATTGAGGTAGATGTATTGTCATAGCCATGTTGTAAAGTACGTTATTGTCTAGCGAAAAAATTAACCACGATTTTTTTCAATTAAAAGCATCATTATTACACCTAAAATAGCCAATTCTTCTTCATTGTTTTGAACAGAACATTCATTGGTTAATTTAAATTTACGGCCGAATAAAGACGCTTCCTTGGTACAAAAGAATAATATATCACCATTTAAACGGCTGACCGTGTATTTTGGATGAAAAAAATAGCCTGTCAATAACCCCACAATAGGTATTTGATTAAATAATGCATCTAAAATTTTTATCCATGGATTGGTTTCTTTGATATTCAGTATGGGGTTATTTCCAGCATCATGAATTTCATAAGTCGCTGTCCAAATACTCCTTACGCCTTTGCGTAAAATTTTGCCTACATGATTTCCTTGTGCGTTATTAAAGCTGTAACACATATTAAAGGCTAACCATTTATCAGCCATAATATGGTAATTAAGACGCTGTTCAACCGAATTATTAAGTACTTTAACCGCAGTTTTTAAGGCAAATATTTTTTGTTTTACATAAGCCAAGGAATGACCTGTTGAATCAGTTACTAAAAAATCATCATGTAAAGTGGTGATTTTAAATATAAAGTCAATCGGATAGCTGTGTTGTAAAGCAACGTCGTTTTGCATCATGGTTTCCTAGAATTTATTTTGTAGCGTTACTAAATACGGGTTCACGAATATCAGCACTGGGTAAAGACAATATGTTTCTTGTTTTACCATCGACACTGGCTAACACCAATATACCGCGACCCGAACGCTTAGTTGCATACAAAACAAACTGACTATTACTGGTAAAGTTTGGTGATTCGTCTGCATTAGTATCAGACACTAATACTTCTTGTTGTGTCTCTAAATTTAGTACGGCTGTAGTGTACCGCCCAGCACGGCGAGTAATATAAGTTAATAAACGCCCATCAGGTGAGACAGCTGGGCTAATATTGTAGTCCCCCTTGAACGTTATACGTTGTGCTACCCCGCCATTGCTTGACATTCTATAAATTTGCGGTTGCCCACCGCGATCACTAACAAAATATAAACTGTGTCCATCAGCGCTGTAAACAGGTTCTGTATCAATGCCTTCACTCACGGTTAAACGTTTTAAATTATCACCTGAAACACCCATACTATAAATTTGTGCTAAACCACCCCGTGATAAAGCGGCAGCCACACTTTGACCATTGGGTGAAAAAGCTGGGGCACTATTGCTGCCTTTAAAATTAGCCATATTACGCCGTGTACCTGTTACTAAATCATGGATATACATACTGGCTTTACGTGATTCAAATGAAACATAAGCCAACTGATTACCATTAATATTAAAGCTAGGGCTAATAATTGATTCGCGTGAACGCAGTGCTACTTGCGGATATTGCCCGTCCCAATCGGCTACTCGTAATTCAAACGAATGAGGGTTTAATTGAGTAACATAGGCTAGGCGAGTTGTAAAAAATCCTGCCTTACTTGTAATTTTTTCATAGACATAATCGGCGATTTGGTGTCCCGCAAAGCGGGTATTAGCCCGTACATTTAGGCTAATGCTTTCTAAAGGGGTATCGCGTACTGCATCTTGAATCCGCAATTGAATGTCATGGCCATTGGCTGTGCTTATAACAGTACCCCAAATAATAAAATCAGCACCTACATTGCGTAAATCAGCTATGTTAGGCATTTGTTGCACATCTATTTTAGGCTGTGATGCCTCTACAGAAACCAAGCGAAATAAACCCGTTTTAGTTAAGTCATTACGCAGCGTAGCGGTTACTTCATCTGCTACCGTTCCTCCTGTAAAACCCAGTATAGCAACAGGGTATTGTTGTGTACCATTGCCACCAATTTCAACGGATAACTGGGCAAAACTGGGTAAGCTTATAAACATACACACTATAAAAACAAACAGTGCAGCATACTTTGACACAGTATCACGGATAGTTTTATTATAACGATTATTAGTACAATAATTAATATAGTCATTAATATAGTCATTAATAGGCTTATTAAAAAATGTATAAAGAGAGGTGTGGGTAGAAGTCATAGCTAATTTATTTATATTATTTATATTTATTTATTTATATTTATTTATATTATTTATTTATATTTATATTTATATTTATTTATATTTATTTATATTTAAACAACATTAAAGTCTTAAAAATTTAAACTTTTAAAGTCTTAAAAGTACCATTTTAAATGATGAAAGCGTTAAGCTGCACCCATATTGGGGACTAATTGATTAATCACTGTAGACGACAGCAACGATTGCGTAAACGCTAACATACGATCAATAGGTTGTTTAGCACGTATACCCAAAGCAGGGTCTACTTCAATTTCGTACCGCGTAATTGCAGACGTACTATTTAAAGATTCTAATGCATTCAAGACGGCGACTAAACCATTCATTGCCATCCACGGGCAATGTGCGCAACTTTTACACGTCGCACTACTGCCTGCTGTAGGTGCTTCTAAAAAAAATTTTGTCGGGTTTAAGGTACGTAACTGATGCATCATGCCATTGTCAGTAGCTACTATAAACGTAGTGGCTTCTAAATGACGGGCTGCTTTTAAAATAGCCGATGTTGAACCGACCACATCGGCTAAAGCAACGACATCAGCGGGTGATTCGGGGTGTACTAATACTTTTGCCTTAGGGTATTGTGCTTTTAATGCGGCCAGTTCTAGGGCTTTAAATTCATCATGAACAATACATGAACCTTGCCACATCACCATATCTGCACCTGTTTCACGCTGAATATACCCCCCTAAATGTCGGTCGGGTGCCCATAAAATTTTTTGCCCTTGGTCTGCTAAGGCTTGAACAATCGCTAACGCACAACTTGATGTAACAATCCAATCTGCACGTGCTTTTACTTCGGCACTGGTATTGGCATATACAACTACGGTGCGGTCAGGATATTGGTTACAAAAAGCATTAAATTCTTCAATCGGGCAGCCTAAATCTAGCGAACAATTAGCCTCTAATTCTGGCATTAACACCCGTTTTTCTGGTGACAGTATTTTGGCTGTTTGTCCCATAAAACGTACACCAGACACAATTAACGTATTAGCCGTATGGTCACGACCAAACCGTGCCATCTCCAAAGAATCACTCACAATGCCACCTGTTTCTTGTGCTAAATCTTGCAAATCAGGATGTACATAAAAATGCGATACCATCACTGCATTTTTTTCTATTAACAACTGCTTTATTCGTACTTTTAAAGCCATACGTTCAGTTTGTGAGGGTTCTACAGGCACTTTAACCCAAATATTACGGGTGGCACAGCTAGGCTGCTCATACTCTACATTAATATTGAGTGATTGATTCATAATTAATTTTGTTATTATTGTTATTATTATTGTTATTATTGTTATTAATATTGTTTTATTGTTATTGTTTTATAGATATCATTTTTTTGTTATTTAATCAACAATTTAGTATACACATTAATTATGTATGTTCAAATCGCATAGAAAAATCAATTGCTTTAACGTCTTTAGTTAATGCGCCGATTGAAATGCGGTGAATGCCTGTCTCTGCTAATTCACGTAAGCCATTTAAAGTAATACCACCTGATACTTCTAACACCGCTTTACCATTATTAATATTTTTATTAATGAGTACCGCTTGGCGAATTTGTTCTAAGTTCATATTGTCTAACAATATCATAGTCGCACCTGCTTGCAAAGCCTCGGACAGCTGTAATAAATTTTCTACTTCTATTTCAATAAATTTAGCATTGGTATTAGCTACGAGTGCTTTTGCGGCTTGTAGTACCGCAGTAATACCGCCAGCAGCGGCAATATGATTTTCTTTAATTAAAATAGCATCGTAAAGCCCGATACGGTGGTTTACGCCGCCACCGCATAGTACGGCATATTTTTGTGCCATACGCAAACCAGGTAAAGTTTTACGGGTATCAACAATACGGGCTGTTGTTCCCTCAACACAGGTCACATAATGAGCTGTTTTAGTCGCAACTGCACTCAATGTTTGTAAAAAATTTAATGCCGTACGTTCAGCGGTCAGTAAATGTCTTGCAAATCCATTAATATTTAAAACTGTTTGTCCCGCATAAAAACGGTCGCCTTCATTAACACACCAATTTAATTGGGCAGTGCTATCTAGTTTTAAAATAGCTGCATTGACCCAGGCTACACCACACAATACACCTGCTTCACGGGCAATAATGCGTGCTTGCGTTTGCTTTAATGGGGCAATTAATCCGGCGGTTAAATCTACTGTACCAACGTCTTCTTCTAAGGCACGGTTCACATCATTAGCCGCTAAAATTGCGACATAATCTGCTGTGAATACAGTATGTAACTGATTATTGTTTGTGGTGCTTGTAATTTTATGGATAATACTGTTCATCGTTAAACTATTCAGGTAAAAGCTTATTTAAGTAAAGATTTATTAGAAATAACTTACATTTTCGGTATTAGTAACTAAAAGTAACTAAACTCATATACTTGTAAATTGTCAATAGATTTATAGATTTTTGAAAAATGGCTATTTTAAAAAATGGCTATTTTAAAAAAACAGCTATATTAATATGGCTATATTAATTTATATTTACAATATAAACACCCTAGGGTTTCATATATTTTAATAAGATTTATCAAGATAAATATGTGTACATACTAAAATGGTATGGTAAACCTAATTAACATAAACTGTATTTTACAACGCACTATGGCCAAGCACTATAAAGTTCATGCATCTACTGCACAAAGCATTGGTGACCGTCAAGAGCAACAAGATCGATTATTATTTATTCCGCACGAAAGATATCCTGACCATCTTATGGCTGTTGTTGCTGATGGTATGGGTGGACGCACAGGCGGTGGTATTGCTGCAGAGCAAGTAATCACTACGATGAGGCAACTATTTAATCGTTATAAATTAAACGAATCAATTACAGATTTACTGGCTGAATGTGTGACAGAATCGCACGCCACCATTAAAATGTTGTCTATTTCTGAAGAAAAAGAGCCACATAGTACGGTTGTTGCTTTAATCTGTACACCCGATACATTTCATTGGGTGCATATAGGTGATAGCCGTTTATATGTGTTTCGTCATGGTGTATTAAAAGAGTGTACGCAAGACCATTCTTTTGTTATGGATGCAATTACTGCTGGAAAAATGACCATTGAACAAGCCAGTGTTCACCCTAATCGTAGCGTATTAACCAGTGCATTAGGTATGGTGACTGAATTACGCTTTAGTTTAGGAGTATTAGAGCAACCACAGGTCGGAGATTCATTTTTACTGGCATCAGACGGCTTATGGGCTTATTTTAGGCATGATGAATTATGTCAAATTATCAGCTCAATGACTGCAAAAGCTGCAACAAAATTATTAATGGAAATAGCTCGCGAACGTGGTGATAAAAAAGGTGACAATATCTCTATTGTTGTGGTCAAGCTAACGCCACAGAATCGTTAAACAATCCATTATTGACTGATGGTTTTTAGTCTCCTTTACGGTTATACGAAGCACTTGTTTCGTCAAAAATAATCCGTGTACCTAAAATTTTGTCGTGTAAGAACAATCGTTCTTTATTTAATAAAGCATAAAAAAATCCCATAAAACCGCACAATAAGCTGCACCACGCTAGTATGTAACGTAATAC
>JBDLSY010000071.1:0-8677 GCA_039805985.1 Pseudomonadota bacterium
TGATTGATTAAAAGGACGGTGACTCGCGACTATAAACCCCCATTCACCAAAACTAGGGACGTGTGCATGATACGGGGCAACGTTTAATCCAACTGCTTCTAAAGTACTGACAACAGTCCAAAAACTAGCCCTTGCGATTAAAGGTGAAGTCGTTTGAATCACTGCATAACCACTGGCGGCTAAGTGTGATTCCATCAAAGCATAAAAACTAGTCGTGTACAACTTGCCGATGGCGTAATTACTAGGGTCTGGAAAATCAACAATAATAATGTCATATAAAGTGTGTTGTTTAATATCGCTTGATAATGTATTTTCTAAAAACTTAAACGCATCTTGATTAACAATTTTCAGTTTTGGTGACTTAAGCGAATCGTTGTTTAAAGCAGCCAAAGCAGGCTTGTCTTTAAATAGCTGGGTCATCACTGGGTCTAATTCAACCAAAGTAATTTCTTCTACACTGTCATATTTTAGTACTTCACGAACAGCCATACCATCACCACCACCTAAAATAGCAACCCGTTTAGGGGCACCGTGGGCTGCCATCACAGGGTGAACCAGTGCTTCATGGTAACGGTATTCATCGCGTTGAGAAAATTGTAAATTACCGTTTAAAAATAAACGGTGTCCCTGCTTACCATGGGTAACGACAATTTTTTGATAGGGCGACGTTGCCTTAAAAATAACAGGGTCTTGATAAAACTTGTCTTCTGTTAATGTTGTGATGGTATTAGCACCCAACCACGCAATACTTAATACCAGTACAGTAAAACCCGCAGCTATTTGATGAGACCCTTTAGCCCGCAACTCAAAACGAAATAAGCCAATAGCCCATACCGCTACAAGGGCATTAAATATGCCGAATAATACACCCGTACGAATTAAACCTAAATGAGGGACTAATAATAAAGGAAAGGCGACAGCGACAGCCAATGCACCTAAATAATCAAAGGCTAATACTTGACTCACTACTTCTTTTAATTGAGTATAGCGTTTTAAAATACGCATGACTAAAGGAATTTCTATTCCGACCAAAGTACCAATGAGCATAACCCAAAGGTATAAAACAACACGAAAGCCTTCTGGGGCATAAGCATTGATTGCAAATAAACCCGCTGGCATTAATCCACCTAATAAAGCAATCAACAGTTCAATACGTAAAAAATGAGCGATTATTTGGCGGTCAAGGTAACGAGACAACCACGAACCTACGCCCATAGCAAATAAATAAGCCCCAATGATAGTAGAAAATTGCAAGATAGAATCGCCCAATAAATAAGAGGCAATTGCACCAGCAGCCAGTTCATACAGTAACCCACAGGCTGCCACAATAAACACACTGATTAGTAAAACCAGTTCAGTCATATCTGGTGTTAATTTAGGTATTAGCGGTATGTCTACAGCAACAACTTCAGACTTAACCATGAATAGCAGCAGCAACAATCAAAGAAATACCTAAACACATAGCAGCGACTACGACACCTAAAGCTAGGTTTTGTTTTTCAATGATTTCTACCCATAATTGATAGGGCGTTATCCAGTCAATAACAATAAAACATAACCAAAATAAGATGATACCTAATAAAGCAAATATTAAAGAATCAAGTAAGTGAGGAACAAATAAAGTCATATAAATGTAAGTAAATGTTAATAAGTAAGTATTAATAAGTGGGTATTAATAAGTGGGTATTAAAACGTATTGAATATAAAATAGTTAAATAAAGCAATATACATTATTTGTGTCCACCACTGCCCATATAAAAACCACCGTACGAGCCACCACTTCTACTACGTTGTTGATAGTTTGCTAAACATTGTTGCATTTGCTGCTCCGCCGACAAAATACTATAGGGATTAAACTGTTTTTGACATGTTTCTTTAGGACTATCTGCTTTAATCTTAATCACAATCAAGGCTAATATCAATACAATAATAACGCCCCACTTTAGTGTATTAATGTTTAAAGCAACGGGGGTAATATCACCCCTAAAATGCTTGGTTTGGTCGGCTGAAATATTAAACATCTGGATAACTGCTTTAGCTGATACCATTTGCCCTGCTGACCAAACCGTTTCTTGAGCACTTTGTTCATAATTTAAACGGTACTGATTGACCGAAAAATCTTGGTTTAATGTTGTATCATTTCGTTTAAGCGGCCAATAAAATTCACCTAAAACAAATTCAGTCCGTGCAGTATAACGTGGAGCAGGGGGATAAATACGTCCTAAATAACTCACACTGCCATTAGATGATAAACTAGGTACACCCGTAATAGGACGCACTAAACTCCAACCTTCACTAGAATCAACTAAAAATTGAAACCCTAATTGAGCGTTATACAATAAATACTCTTCCCAACCTTCTTGTTCATCATCAATATTATGTTGATTAACAACTGTCATACGGTGTTGATAACCCGTAATTTGCCAAGATTTGCCTGCAATCATAGTCAAACTACCTAGAGAAATTTGTGGCGTAATCGGCTCTGCTTGCAAGGCATAAGCCAATTGAGCACCTAAACCTTGACTTAAATCAATTAAGCTATGACAAGATTGACAGGTGATGCTTTTACTAGAATCTAATAAAACAGTAACGGGACTACCACAATTTGGACAATCAAATGATTGCCCAGAAAAAGTTGCAATTGAACCAGCATTTTTCAAGCCTGTTAATTTTAATACGCTTAAATCAATGGCTTCACCCAAATAAATACTAGGCGTTTTATTCGGTATATCATAAGATAAAGTCAGTAACTGTCTTTTGTGATTACGTAGTTCAACATAATCAAAAGTAGTATTTAAGATGGGCAATTGACCACACTCGCCTTGAGCAGCTATTAGCGATGTTTGATTTAATGCTGATACGACATAATTGGTATTTAGATAAGAAATTATCTTACCTAAATTTAATGAGTTAGCAGGCGGTATATTAGTAGCACTTAAACCATCGCTTGGTTGCATCCACACATAACTGCCGTTATCTTCACTTAAAATTGCGGTAATATCTTTATTATTTAATTTATTGTCTAATTTATCATTTAATTTATCATTTAATTTATCATCTAATTTATTGTCTAATAATACTACCCATTCTGTCCAACGCCCTGTACTGGCTTCGCACTGTACTCTACCGATTAAAGTAAAGTTAATGCCTTGAAATTGACCTTGAGTCCCAAGTTGTAATAAGCTGTAATCTTCAAATACACTCGCCGCTATACCTCTATTGCTTAATACTTCGCCGCTACGTGTAATTGTGCTGGCACAATAACTACAGATTGTATGCGTTGTACTGGCTGCACGAAATAGCGTAATTGCACCACAGTTTGAACAATGGGTTTGATATGTTCGTTGAGTAACAGGTGTTGTAGTCATTAATTAAACTAAGACGGTACTAATATAAGTCGTTGTATAAATCGTTATAGTTTTTTTAATAACTCTGTTTTTTTAATATTAAACTCTTCTTCAGTCAAAATACCTTTTGTCTTTAGCGCACCTAATTTTTCTAATTGTGTAAATATATCTTCGCTACTGACCACAGAATTTGGCGGATTAATAGTCGGTTGAGTAGACTGGTTTAAACTTGTTTGAAACTGTTGTGCCATTATTTGTCCCATTGCCATGCCCGCACTTAAACCTATTGCATCGCTTGTAATACCGCCAGTATGGCTATTACTGGCTATTAAAGGAATAGATTGTGCTGTTTGGAACTGCATCAATTGATTCATATCTTTACCAATCATGCCCATACCGATTTTTTGGTCAAGTATTTTTTGCAGCTCTTCTGGCAATGATACGTTTTGTACTGTAAGGTTATTTAACGTTAAGCCCATTTCTATCAGCTGCGGGGCTAACTCTGTATTTAGTAATTTTGCAAACAGTAACTGGTTAGCCGCTAAATCTAAAAAAGCAACCCCACTATTAGCGACTGCTGCACTCATACTTTGCAAAATAGCACCGCGTATTGCACCTTCAATATCAGCGGTAGTGCAGATATCGCGTGTTCCTGATATGTGGGTATAAAACAATTTAGCATCGTTTAAATGAAAGCTGTAGTTACCGAAGGCACGAATCCGTACTGCTCCAAAGTCTTTATCACGCAATGTAATCGCCTGCGGTGTACCCCATTTGTTGTCTAATTGCACACGGGTACTAAAAAAGTATATCTCACTTTTAAAAGGCGATTCAAATAATTTATCCCAGTTTTTTAAATACGTTAAAACAGGCATAGTACTGGTCGTAAGTCTATACATACCCGGTGTAAAAATATCAGCTATCTTGCCTTCATTAACAAATACCGCGATTTGAGAATCACGTACAGTGAGTGATGCACCGTATTGAATTTCATTGTCATCTAAGGGAAAACGGTATGACAAAATGGCTGGTTGTTCACCTGATTGCTCTGTCCATTGAATGACATCAACAAACTGTTTGCGAATAAAGCTCAATAATGACATAACACTCCCTTAAATGATTAAATACACTTAAAAAATATACTTAAAAATATACTTAGTTTTAGTTTAAATTTTAAACCGCCGCTTTAATGGCAGGCACTAACGCATCAAACAAACGGTCATCTAACAAGTTTGGCACAATATAATTAGCCCCAAATTGTGGTGATTCTGCTGCTAAAGCGGCAATTGCTTTAGCACAGGCTTGCTTCATGGCTTCGCTAATGGCTGGCGCACGGGCATCTAAAGCGGCACGAAATAAATAGGGAAAGCATAAAGCGTTATTGATTTGATTGGGGTAATCGCTACGGCCTGTGGCGACAATGGCATCAGGGGCTACATCGTAGACCAATTCAGGACGAATTTCTGGTTCAGGATTAGCTAAAGCAAAAACAATCGGCGTGGTCGCCATAGTTTTAATCATCTCTTGGCTAATTTGTTTAGGGGCTGATAAACCTAAAAAGGCTTGAGCACCGACTAAAGCTTCTGCCAAAGTACGCTTATTGGTATGCGTTGCCCAAGCTTGTTTTTCTTCATTTAAATCAGTACGTTCGGCATGAATAACACCACGCGAATCAACCACTAAAGTATTTTCAGGTTTTAGACCAAACTCTTTGAGCAATTCCAAGCAAGCAATAGCTGCTGCACCTGCACCATTAACCACTAACGTAACTGTATCTAAAGTTCTGTTGGATAGTTTTAGGGCATTAAGCATACCCGCTACTACTACAATGGCTGTACCGTGCTGGTCGTCATGAAACACAGGTATTGATAAGCGTTTTTTAAGTTCACGTTCCACATAAAAGCATTCAGGGGCTTTAATATCCTCTAAATTAATTGCACCAAAAGTAGGGTGTAGAGCGGCAATAATATTAACTAATTTTTCAGGGTCGGTTTCGTCAATCTCAATATCATAACTGTCTAAACCAGCGAAGCGTTTAAATAAAGCTGCTTTGCCTTCCATCACTGGTTTAGAAGCTAAAGCACCAATATTCCCTAAGCCTAAAACAGCAGTACCATTACTAATGACGGCAACTAAGTTAGCTTTATTGGTGTACAAATAAGCGTTAGCTGGATTAGCAGCAATTTCCAAACAAGGTTCTGCTACACCTGGTGAATAAGCCAATGATAGGTCATCAGCAGTAGCCACAGTTTTGGAAGTAATGGCAATTTTGCCAGAAAATCCTTCCGCATGATAGGCTAACGCACGTTGTTTAAGTGTTATTTGGGCAGTAGTTTGAGTCATTATAAAAAATTAGTAAAAGTTAAAAAATAAAAAATAAAAATAAAAAGTAAGAAGTAAGAAGTAAGAAGTAAAAAGTAATATAAAAAGCATTAGTGTAATCAAATATAACTTATACAACTAAATACAATTTAATATTATTTAATATTATTTAATATTATTTAATATAAATTAATGTGATTAAGCCATATTTAATATTAAAAATAAAAAATATTAAAGAAATAATGATAACATTTGTAGCCAATTTTTAGCAAAAATTGTACAATTTTCATTTAATAATTTAATTCTTTCACAATAAAAAATATTATGTTTACAGGTATCATTCAAATAGTTGGTCATATTCATCATATTCAGGCTTTTCAACACGCCAATTATGCAGGCTTACAGCTTACGGTTCAAGCCAATGCAAAATTTATGTCTGGCGTTGCTTTGGGCGATAGTATTGCTATACAAGGTGCGTGTATGACCGTTGTCCATTTATGTAGCGATGCTGATATTGTCACTGGATTTGTAGTTGATGTTTCATACGAATCATTGTCTAAAACAATAGGTTTAAGTAGTTTAGGTGATGTCAATCTTGAAAAAGCTTTAAGTTTATCTACACCGTTAGGCGGCCATTTAGTGACAGGTCATGTCGATGGATTAGGTCAAGTAGCCCACATTCAAGCCGTGGGTGAAAGCTGGCAGTTAATCATAACAACACCGTTAGCAATGGCAAAATTTTTTGCTATTAAAGGCAGTGCTGTAATTAACGGCGTATCTTTAACTGTCAATACAATTGATGACCATAAAACAGGCTGCAATTTATCTTTTAATTTAATTCCGCATACTTGGAATAACACCACTTTATGTCAATTAAAACAAGGTAATGATGTGAATTTAGAAATTGATTTGGTGGCTCGGTATTTAGAACGTATGTTAAGTGTGCCTAAAATAAAATAGAAAAATTATTTCAATCAAAGAACTAAAAGGAATTAAAAAATAAAAAACTATTAACAGTATCGGTAATATCAACAATAATTAAAATACAAATTTTGTAGAAAATACCCCATTTAATGCAGGTGCATCACACTCAAACAAAGTTTCATTGATAAAAACGGTTTCACTGTTACGCGTAACACGCATCGCCTGCATCATCGGACTGTGATTAACATCGCCGACTACAGTAATTAATCTTCCCTTAATGGACAAAGTATTTAAAAAGTCCTGCGATAAACTATTTAGACTAGGTACACTGCCTGACAACACTATTAAATCCCAACCACGTTCACCCGCTTGCTCTATCGCTCCTTGAAAACCACAACCTTGCTCAACATTAACATTGTCTAATAAAGCTTGCTTTAGTGCATGATGGGCAGGCGTAATTAAGGAGTGGACGGCTTCAAATGTAACAACTTGAGCCGCAGCAAACCCAAGCAATGCAGCCATATAACCTGAACCAGTGCCTACTTCTAATACCCGTTCGCTGGCACTGGGATTAGCGGCTTGTAATAGCCTTGCCTCTAATTTAGGTGACAACATAAACTGTCCTTGCCCAAGCGGTAATTGAGTGTCTGTAAAAGCCAAAGCCTGTAAATGCTGCGGTACAAATAACTCACGCTTTACGTGACGTAATAAATCCAATACCTTTGGGTCTAAAACACCCCAAGGACGAATTTGCTGCTCAATCATATTAAATCTGGCTTGTTCGGCAGAAAATTCGTAATGAGGCAGAATTGAATCAATTAAATTAGCGGATAATAGTGTCATAAATTTTTATAAACTCTTCTTATTTAAATTTAATAATGCCTTAATTTGATGCTTAATTAGCTATAACTGCTGTATTACGTAAGCGAATATGAAGCTCACGCAATTGCTTTTCATCAACTAAACTAGGGGCTTGGGTTAATAAACATTGTGCACGCTGTGTTTTTGGAAAGGCAATAACATCACGAATGGATTCAGACCCAGTCATTAAAGTAACAATACGGTCTAAACCAAAGGCTAAACCACCGTGCGGCGGAGCACCATATTGCAAAGCATCTAATAAAAATCCAAACTTAGCTTGTGCTTCGTCTGCTTGAATATTCAACGCTTTGAACACTTTACTTTGCACATCAGCACGGTGAATACGTATACTGCCACCGCCTAACTCCCAACCATTGAGCACCATATCATAAGCTTTGGCAATTACTTTTGCTGGGTCACTGTCTAAGTAATCTTCATGCCCATCTTTAGGGGCTGTAAATGGATGATGCATCGCGTTCCAACGTTGGCTATCTTCATCATATTCAAACATTGGAAAATCAACCACCCATAAAGGTGCCCACTGCCCTACTAACAAACCCGTTGATTTACCAAACTCACTCTGCCCTATTTTAACGCGCAACGCCCCTAAAGCATCATTGACAATTTTAGCTTTATCAGCCCCAAATACAATTAAATCACCCGTTTGTGCGCCAGTACGATGCAAAATAGCATCAATGGCTGCCTGATGAAGGTTTTTTACAATAGGACTTTGTAAGCCCTCATTTGCATTCGTGGCATTGGCTTTTGAAAGGTCATTTACCTTAATCCAAGCTAAACCTTTAGCCCCATAAATAGCAACGAATTGAGTAAATTCATCAATTTCTTTGCGTGAAATACTCGCACCATTTGGAATTCTAATCGCAGCAACACGGCCACCTTGCATATTTGCAGCAGCATTAAATACTTTAAAATCAACACCTTGCATTACATCGGTTAATTCAGTTAAAACCAACTGTACCCGTAAGTCAGGTTTATCTGAACCATAATGGTACATGGCATCAGAAAATTTCATTAGAGGAAATGGGTTAGGTAGCTCAACATTTAAAGCTTCACGAAACACATGACGTGCCATATCCTCAAACATATCACGAATATCTTGTTCATTTAAAAAACTAACTTCACAATCAATTTGTGTAAATTCGGGCTGACGATCAGCGCGTAAATCTTCATCACGAAAACATTTAGTGATTTGATAATAACGG
>JBDLSY010000072.1:0-10357 GCA_039805985.1 Pseudomonadota bacterium
TTTCTTGTTGTGTTGCTTCATCAGGTACATTTATTTCAACCTTATTTAAAACTTCTGTTGTTAAACTCGGAACAGCCGAACCAACATTCATAGAAGCCAAATCCATTGACTTTAAAAGGTAATACAAATATTTACCGTTGTTGCCTTCTTTGATTTTTGTATAAAACATTGTATCAACAGACCAAAAAGGGATGTTGAGATAAAACAGATTGCTTAAAGTTCCTTTTCGTGGTATCAAAATGCTTTCCTGTTCATACAATGGTGTATCAACATATCGCATAATTCCACCCGAACCATACAAAGGGATTTCCCCATCTGCCAAATGCTTATGGTCTTTGCCGTATTTTATTTCGACAAGTTCATTTAGCTTATATGTTTTCCATTCACTTGGCAATTCCTCTTTTGCATCCTCTTGCAACACCACAAAACTGCTTTCTATGTTTTTATGAAAAGTTTCGGGTAGTTCGTACCAATTGTGTAGGTCTATTCTAAACAGAATGTTGCTTTCTTCAAAAGCCTCTTTGAGCAAAGAAAATTTAAGTTCTTGCTCTTTGCTAATAAAAGCTACCAAATCTAAATCGCTGGTTATCTTTGCAGTAAATTTTACCCGTGAGCCAAAAGCCCACACCAAAGTATTAGGCAAATACTGTTTAAGTAAAGCCTTAACGGTTTTTAAATCTTTGGGTGCTATATCTATTTTTATTCCCATGTTCCGTTGGTCATTGTTATGTATAAATCAATGGCATCACTAATAAAATCATTCATCAATACCAATGCATTCTCTGCTTTTTCGCCCGAATAGTCGTGTGAAGTGCTAATCCTTGCATCGGCATATTTTATCCATTGCACTTCATCTGTATTGAATAATTTATTCTCGGCTGCAATTCTGAAAATTGGTTTTGGACTATTGGGTACTTCGGGCACTCCTAACTCTTCGTTTAAGTAGCGTTTTAAAACTTTCCAAAGTGTGTCATAGCAGGTTTCAAAGCGTTGAATAACCGATTCGGCAATGGCTTCTTTATCTATTTTAGACAAATAATCTTTCTCATCTAGGGTGAGATAGTTTTTATATTGCTCTTCTAAATGTTTGAGCGATTTTTGAGTTTTTTCGTAGCCTATCATATCGTATACCTAATTTTTTGTAAATTTACTTTTATCGCTTCATCCAACTCGTTTGCTTTTTCCATTTGTTGTTGTAATAAAAGAGTCAATGACTCCATTTTTTCTTCAAATACAATTCCATCTTCGGCTACTTCTTTAAAGTCAATGTATCTGCCTGGCGTTAGTATGTAGTTGTTTTTGCGTACATCTTGTATGTTGGCAGATTTACAAAACCCTGCAATGTCTTGGTAAGGCGAGGACAAGCCGTCGCCCCTACGCCAATTGTGATACGTATCCGAAATTTTGGCAATGTCTTTTTCGCTTAACTCTTTTTGTTTACGGCTTATCATTGTGCCTAATTCCCGGGCATCAATAAAAAGTATTTCATGTTGTCTATTTCTTAGGGGCAAGGACAAGTCATTGCCCTTACGACCTTCTTTGTTACGAGATAAAAACCACAAACAAGCTGGTATCTGTGTATTATAAAACAATTGCGAAGGCAAAGAAACCATACAATCTACCAAGTCGTTTTCAATCAGTTCTTTTCTGATTTGACCTTCGGTTGAAGTTTCAGAACTCATGCTGCCATTTGCTAACACAACGCCTGCTGTGCCATAAGGTGCAAGTTTGCTAATGAACAATTGCAACCACGCATAATTGGCGTTGCCATCAGGCGGAACGCCATACTTCCACTTATGAGTTTCGGCTCTGTTGATGTTGTAATCGCTGACATTAAAAGGTGGGTTGGCAATGACATAATCCACTTTCACATCAGGAAAAGCATCATTCATCAAGGTATCACCCAAAGCAATATTGGCATCAATACCACGAATCGCTAAATTCATTTTAGCTAATTTGTAAGTGGTCGGGTTACTTTCTTGCCCATAAATGGATATTTTTCCTTTGCGGTGTTCGTGCATTTCAATAAAGCGTTCGCTTTGCACAAACATTCCACCACTGCCACAAGCCCCGTCATACACTCGTTTTTCAGGTTCGGGTGCAAGCATATCAACCAATATTTTAACAATGCTTTGCGGTGTATAAAACTGTCCGCCTCTTTTGCCTTCGGCATCGGCAAACTGTCCTAAGAAATATTCAAATACCCAACCTAAAATATCTTTGCCTTTTCCGTCCTTACCTTTGCTCAAAGTGATAGAACCGATTAAGTCTATCAATTCTCCCAATCGTTGTTTGTCCAAGGCTGGTCTTGCATAGTCTTTGGGTAAAACGCCTTTTAAGATAGGATTGTCTTTTTCAATGACATCCATGGCATCGTCAATGTCTTTGCCAATGGTCGGCAGTTTTGCTCTATCTTGCAACCATTTCCAACGTGCTTGTGGTGGTACATAAAAAACTCGTTCGGCTGTGTATTCGTCTTTGTCCTCTGGTTCAGCACCTGTTTCTGCTTCGATCGCTTTCAACTCTTCATAGAGTTGGTCAAAAGCATCAGAAATATATTTTAAAAATATTAAACCCAATACAACGTGTTTGTATTCGGCCGCATCCATATTGTTGCGTAGTTTGTCGGCAGCTTGCCAAAGCGTTTTTTCTAAAGTTAAATTATCAGAAATCATAGGAATTTATTTTTTATCGTTTTTAGATATTGTTACTTAAAAATATAAAGTAAATAGTAAGATGATAAAACTAGTCTTTGATACAAAAAAATAAGGCTATAAAATAAGACTGTTTTTGTATCCTATTATATTAATAATAAACCTTTTTAATACTAAAACTTTATGCCTGAACTGCCAGAAGTAGAAACAACACGCCGTGCTATGGCACAAGTGCTTGCAACACGCCCCATTAAAAAAGTTGTGCTACGCCGTGACCGTTTGCGTTGGTTGATTCCAGATCATTTACCCACAACATTAGCACACGCGCGTGTTTTACGATGTGAACGGCGTGGTAAATATATATTGCTGTTTTGTGAAAACTCATCTGCATCAGGCTGGTTACTTATTCATTTAGGTATGAGTGGTAGCGTGTGTCATGTACTGCCTGATACCGCTATAAAAAAACACGACCATGTTGATTTTGATTGCGGTGATATTATTTTACGCTACAACGATCCACGTCGGTTTGGTGCTATTTTATGGTTAAATGGTACACAAGCCGTATTGCCTACTAGCCCATTATTAGAGCGTCTCGGTGTTGAGCCGTTTAGTGAATTTTGTCATGCAAAACAACTGTATACAGCAAGTCGTGGGTTAAAAATAGCAGTTAAATCATGGCTATTAGCAGGTAAAGCAGTAGTCGGTGTCGGTAATATTTATTGCAGTGAAAGCCTGTTTTATGCAAAAATTCACCCCAGTCAAATTGTGGGTAGCCTGACTTTATTAGAATGTGAGCGTTTATACACCGCAATATTACAGGTGCTACAAGCCGCGTTAGAAGCAGGTGGCAGTACTTTAAATGATTTCGCAAGCGGTGCGCATAGCTTGGGGCAGTATCAAAACCAAATGGCAGTTTATGGTCGGGCAGGCTTGCCTTGTATTGATTGTAGTACGCCTATTTTATTGTGGTTGCGTGAAGGCAAAGCCGTCGGTGGACGTGCAACTTACTTTTGCCCGTATTGCCAGCCAATTGCTAATGCTTTCAAAGTAATACGATGACTAGCCACCCCCTCCCTTTATCCACATCTGAATCGTCATTATCTTCATTAATACCTGAATCTTTATCTTCATTAGAGTTAAATTTAGAATCTAATATAGAGCCTAATACAGAGACCAACATAGAAATAGATGGATTATTATGGCGTAAAAAAGCCCAACAAGCCTTAAATATTTGGCAAGATACTTTATACAGTAATGGTTTACTAACGCCCAGTATGACTGATACCATTAAAAGTATGCTGCAAAAAATAACTACGAATCGCTATACTGTAGCGATTGTTTCTGAAGTATCACGCGGTAAGAGTGAACTCATTAATGCGTTACTATTTTCTCAATACGGACAGCGTGTTGTTCCAGCAGGTACTGGCCGCACTACTTTATGTCCTACAGAGTTTTTCTGTGATTTTAATGCTGAACCTTACTTAGAGCTGTTGCCTATGGACACCCGTATGACTGATGATAAGCAATTAGATTGTAATAAGTCTTTACGCGAGTTATTAAATACGCCTAGTGCTTGGCAACGTTATCCTTTAGAAGTCATTAATGCGGATACTTTGGCATTAGCGATACAAAAAACAAATGATTTGCAACAGTTATCTTTTGTACAGGCACAGTCGCTTGGTTTTTTTACTGCAGTAAATATTAATAAAACCGCTAACAATACAACTAATGGCGTAACCAATAACGTAACTGATAGTGCTATAAGTAATAACTTACTTGATGATAATCAAGTGTTTGAAGTACCTTTATGGCGTTATGCGCGTATTAATTTACATCATTCTTTATTAGCAACAGGCTTATCTTTGCTAGATACACCCGGTATCAATGCCTTGGGGTATGAAATAGCCTTAACGAATGAGGTGTTGTCTAACATTGATGGTGCTATTTTTATATTAGATGCAACAACAGGTATTACACAATTAGAGCAATGGTTTTGGGACACTTATTTAAGCCATTTACCCAGTCCTAATAAATATCTAATACTGAATAAAATAGACACATTAAGTGATGTTTTACGGAGTCAAGATGAGGTAGATGATATTATTGCCAAGCAAATTAAGAGAAATGCTGATTTATTAAATATCAATCAAAGCAGTATATTTGCTATCTCTGCTCAACAAGGCTTAGTTGCCCGTGTAACAAATAATATTGATGTATTTGAGAGCAGTTGCCTAGGGTATTTAGAAGCTAATTTAGGTACAACTTTACTACAAAAATGTGAGTTATATATGCAGCAACAAGTGCTACAAGTATTGACTATTAACTATCATTTTTTATCAAAATATTTAGCCACTGATATTTGCGATATTAATAAATATTTAAACCGTTTAAAAACATTAAGAGATTCTAAAGACCGTGTATATGCTTTACATGCGTATATTAGTGATACCAAAAGACGTGAACACATGGAACAATCTATTGTGGCTAGGCTTAGACAAAAAATGGTTATTCATTCTCAAATTATTATTAATAAAGTATTACCTAATGACATAGAAAATAATTTTTTTGTGGTGATAGACAGTTGTAAAACTGAAAACATTTCTAATATTCAGCAACATTTATCACTTGCATTAGCGGCTGCACAACTACGGTTGATAGATTTAAAAAATGAGTTTCAAACGATTAAAAATATGGTTATCTATGCTTTGCTTAAGCTACAAAAATTACATGCAGAGCCAGCAGGCTTGAACGTTAATGTCAATGATTTAATTGATTTACCCGCAATGTCTAGTATAGATGTAGCATTACTAGAAATGAAGCACTTGATTAAACAGCATAAACCCAGTGCAATATATTTATTTTCGCATTTAAAATTATTGCATTTAACTCAAGTACAACGGCATCAGAAAATTGAAAAAATTCATCAAATTATGGAGAAAAATATTCGCCTTTGTAATCAAGTATATACCGATTTTTTATCTTGGTTTGAGATTTTATTACAGTATATTCAACAGGCACAAGTAGAGCATCAAAGCAAGCTAACTCAACGTTATGATGCTTTACAACGTATGCAAATAGCACAAGACGATTTGACATTTTTTTGTCAATCTATACAAAATGACCTACAAGCAATGATAGTTAAAAAACACCAATTAGACACTGCCTACACACAAGCACATACAGCTTTAAAAATAGCCGATACTTCTGAAACGCTGACTTAATAATTAACTTAATCATTAATCACTAATTAATAATCATTACTCATTAATCATTAATCATTAATCACTAATCATTAATCATTAATCACTAATCACTAATTAATTTAATAATCAATTTAGTATGGCCATTGAATTCTCACAACGTTTAGTCGCTTGGCAGTTAATTTATGGGCGACACCATTTACCATGGAGCCAATCAGCCAATTTTAATGAAGCTGATTTTGCTTATCGCGTATGGTTATCTGAAGTGATGCTGCAACAAACACAAGTGAATACCGTCATTGCTTACTTTGATACCTTTCAAACGCGTTTTCCAAGCATAATAAACTTAGCACAAGCAGATATTAATGAAATATTGGCTTTATGGGCGGGTTTGGGTTATTACAGTCGGGCACGTCATTTACACCGTACGGCTCAAATAATTGTTGTACAGCACGCAGGTATTATGCCTAATCATTTTAATGATTTAATCGCCTTACCAGGTATTGGGAAATCAACAGCGGGGGCAATATTGTCTTTAGCCTATCAACAACGTGCCGCTATACTTGATGGCAATGTTAAGCGGGTTTTAGCCCGTCATGCAGGCGTATTAGGCTGGTCGGGGGCATCGCTTGTTAGTCAGCAGTTATGGCAAGTTGCCAATGATTATTTAATTAAGCCGACAACCCATGTGATACCTGAACACCATCGCCGCTATACACAAGGGCTGATGGATTTAGGGGCAACAATATGCCATAAACGCAATCCTAATTGTGCGGTGTGTCCTATTACTCAAGGTTGTTTTGCTTTAGAAAATGGCTTACAAAACACTATTCCTGAAGCCCGTCCAAAACGAATATTGCCTGTACAGTGCCGTAGTGCTTTGGTTTTGCATGATACGAATGGCGTGTGGTTACTAAGGCGAGAGTCTAAGGGGTTATGGGGCGGGTTGCTTAGTTTTTTAGAAGCAGACACTGATACTGATTTACACCAGCAAGCCTTAACATTGCTTAAAAGTGTACAGGCAGCACCGCTAATAAAACCATGGCAGTTACCGCATTTAAAACATACCTTTACGCATTATCAACTAAACTGGACAATATGGGGTATTGATTTAAATCTTGAACAATCAGTACATTTAAAATTACCCGAGCCTTGGCAGTATGTGGTTTGGCGTGAAGTCACTTCAAAAGGTGTGCCAGCTGCGGTACTTAAAGTTTTAGCAAATCAAATTGATTTATAAAAATAAATACATACGAATAAATACCTAAGTATAAAAAATATATAAAAAATATATAAAAAACATATAAAAAATATATAAAAAATATATAAAAAACATATAAGAAATACCACTATGAACAATATTAATACGCCCTTAATTATTAATCCTATTAACGATAATTTTTCTACTGCAGCACAAATTACGCTTGATGACGTTGCCTATATTGCCGCTCAAGGTTTTAAAACACTGATTAATTGCCGACCCGATTTTGAAGCGGGTGCTGAACAGCCAAGCAGTGAGGCATTAGCCGTTTTAGCGGCCGAATACGGATTAAGTTTTGTTCATTTTCCTGTGCTTATGGGTAGTTCTGGCGATGAGTTTGTCAGTAGTATGGCAGAATATTTGTTACACGCGCCTAAACCTGCTTTAGGGTTTTGTCGTTCAGGGACGCGGGCAGGAAAATTATATGGTTTAGCACACGCTTTAATAGCCAGTCAAGCCGTTGTGATAGAACCGTCTAAGCCAGCTATAGCAAAAATTGCATTTGATTTATCGGTGTTTGAATCACGGGTTTTAGGTGTGCTAATAGAAAAGCGATTTTTAACGCCAGACACTTACCCACTATCACTGAATAGTTTAACTTTAGGCTGCAATCAATTAACTGCACGTGAACCCACTTTATCTTTATCGGAAACTGCGGTAAAAGATACTTTGGATTTATTACAAGAACGTAAATTAATTGCTCCTCGACAACAAGCGGGTGCGCGCGTCATTAAATATGAACACCGTTTATATCAACAGGCTAATTTAGATGACGAAATGCTTGCCGTATTGTGCGTATTATTATTACGAGGCCCGCAAACCCTAGGGGAAATAAAACAACGTACCGAACGTATGGTTAAATTTACTGATTTAATAGCGGTACAAGCCACTTTAGAGCGTTTAGCTGATTTACGTATTCCTTATGTAATGGCATTGCCTAAAGCTAGTGGTGCTAAAGAAATTCGCTATATTGAGTGCTTAAGCCATAATGAACGCCGTGAGTACACCAGCCAAACAACGATGATAGACCCTAGTTCTGATGCGGCACACCCTGTTGAAAAAGGCCGCTTAAGTGAATTAGAAGCCGATGTTGTGCGTTTAAAACGTGATTTAGATGCTTTAACCCATGCTTTTTTAGAGTTTAAGCGTTCATTTGATTAGTTCATTTAGTTCATTTAGTTCATTTAATTCATTTAATTCATTTAGTTAATTATTTGTATAGCTTTTGCAATAGATACAAATGATTGCAGATATTGTATGCCTGCATCTGCTTCACGAATGCCTAAAAAAATATGCTTATCAAGCCCATTTTTGCCTAACTTAACGGGGAAAATAGCTGGCTTTTTATTGATATTGTTGCTATTATATTCTTCAATTAACCAACGTGGTAAAGCGGCTATACCGCGACCACTGGCAACCATTTGCAACATAATATCAGTGGTTTCAATAGTTTTATGACGCTTTGGCGTGATGCCAGCAGGTATCAAAAACTGTGCATAAATATCTAACCGCTCTACTGGAACGGGATACGTAATTAAAACATCATCAATCAAATCTTTAGGTTTTGCATACTCTGCATTGCACAAAGTATGATTTTCGCCAACAACTAACACTTGCTCATAAGCAAAAACAGGTTCAAATATTAAACCTGGTTTATGTAATGGGTCTGGCGTAACTAGCACATCAATTTCATAAGCAAACAGCGCAGCAATACCACCAAACTGAAATTTTTGCTTTACGTCTACTTCAACATCAGGATATTTAGCTAAATACGGTGCGACAATTTTAAGCAACCACTGATAGCACGGATGACATTCCATGCCGATACGCAGTTCGCCACGTTCGCCTTTAGCAAACTGTTTTAAACGTTCTTCGGTATGCGTAAATTGCGGTACTAATCGATTGGCTGTTTCTAATAAATACTCACCCGCTTGAGTCAGCCTTAAGCCACGCCCTTCACGGTGCCAGATGGTAATACTAAATTGGTCTTCTAGTTTGCGTATGGTGTGGCTTAATGCAGATTGCGTTAAATGCAGTTTTTTAGCGGCGGCAGTTAAAGAGCCTAGCTGATTCACTTCGCGAATAATTTTAAGGTGTATGCGTTCAATTGAAGCCATAGTAAATTATATATTTTATATACTATGAATTTAATTCATAGTTAAGTGAAAAAAAACCATTTTACATCATACGTTTATTTATTAATAATAGCTTGTTAGGTCCACAGTACCTAAATTTTTTAAATATAAATTTAACTAAATTTAACTTAACTAAACTTCATTTTAAAGGTATTAAATATATGGCTATTACACACAATTTAGGATTTCCACGTATAGGTGCACAACGTGAACTTAAATTTTCTTTAGAATCTTATTGGAAAGGCAGTATTACGCAAGAAAAGTTACATGAGACTGGGGCAAATTTACGCCGACTACATTGGCAACAGCAAGTTAAATTAGACTATATTCCTGTGGGTGATTTTTCGTTTTACGATCAAGTTTTAGATATGAGTTTTTTGTTAGGCAACTTACCTGAACGTGCTCGTGGGTTTGATGGCGATATTTTAGACAATTACTTTCGCGTAGCCCGTGGACGTTCAGTGCAATCTACTGAAGCACACGCAGCTTGCTGTACAGGCATTGCCGCAGGCGAAATGACTAAATGGTTTGATACTAACTACCACTATATTGTGCCTGAATTTAATGCCGATCTACACTTTAAATTAGACGCATCACGCTTAAAAGCACAGATTGCTGAAGCAAAATCACAGGGCGTTAAAGTAAAGCCAGTAATTATTGGCCCTATAACTTACTTAGCAATTGGCAAAATAAGTAAATTAAATACGAATACGAATACGAATACGAATACAAGTACAAATTTAAATAATATTAATAATTTAGCTAAAGATAATTCAGAAAAATTGTCTCTATTGTCAAAAATATTGCCTATTTATGTAGAGTTACTCAATTCATTGGCTGAAGATGCCATTGAATGGGTTCAAATTGATGAGCCAATCTTAGTGACTGATTTAAATGATGACTGGAAAGAGGCTTTCAAAATAGCGTATGACCAACTTAAAAACTGTCGTATCAAAATTTTATTAGCCACTTATTTTGGGCAATTAGACAAAAATACTGCCTTGGCTGCCAGTTTACCTGTCGCAGGTTTGCATATTGATGTTATTAATAATATTAAAGATAATAATAATATTAATAACAATAACAATAACAATAACAATAACAATA
>JBDLSY010000073.1:0-9042 GCA_039805985.1 Pseudomonadota bacterium
CAATATGGTTAAACAGTACTGTTAAATAATTAATTATAATATTTATGTATTATTTATTATTTATTATTTATTTTGAATCAGTGTCTGCTGCGTTTTAATGCAGGGACAGGCAGAGGCATCTTAAACCGTTTCATAGTGTTTAATAATACAGGGTGTAAATTATCAGCTTGATAAGCTTTCAACCAAATGACGCGGGCGACTTTAGGCTTACCTATGACAAATAATAACTCACCAAAATGTGCAGCTACTTCACCATCAGATTTTATAGTGTATGCTTTTTTTAATAAAGGCAGTGCCTTGTCGTACTGTTTAGCACGAAAATACCCCCAACCTAAGCTATCATTTATCGCCATACTATCGGTATTTAACGCATAAGCCATTTTTAGCAGTTGAATACCTTCCGTCAATTGTGCATTATTTATATGACGGTCTACCAAAGTGTAGCCTAAAGCATTTAAAATAGACAAATTTTTGGGTGATTTCAACAATAAATCACGCAATAACGCCACAGATTCGTCTGTTTTATTCATCAATTCATAGGTAATGGCAGTTTCGTACAGCCCATCAACTTCTGGCAATTGCTTACACAGGCGTAATACTAAATCAAAATCTGTCTGTGCTTGTAACTGCGTTGTCGGTGTATTGATACCACTATGAGCCACAGTACGTAGAGCATCAATCGCTGCATAAGTAAGAATATAAGCAATATTAGGCGGACTTTCTAAACTATTACTAGTGTTATTTATTACTTGATTGATTGTTTTGCTATCAACTGAATGGTGTATGCTTGCCTGTAAAGCCAATAATTCATCTAAAGCTTTTCGATCACCCAATTTAGCTTTAACCGATAAAGACAGCCCTTTAATAATTAAGCCTTCAGGCATATCAACACTTAATTCGGTATTAGCAGTATGCTTATTTTCAAAGGGTTCAGTATCATCATTTTCAGAGGCGTCTATCTTATTATTAAGCTCTTCAGCTAAATGATACATATCTAAAGCCTCTACAGATTGACCTAATTCTTGTGCTAATATACGAGCAATTTTCACTTGACTGTGTTGCGTTAATGTTTTTTTTGCACGATAAGCTTGTATTAAACTGGCATTGGCTAATTCAAATTGTCCACTTAACCGCTCTTGTTCCATGCGTGCTAAAAGAAAATAAACTGTCTTTGAATCTAATTTAGGCAATACTTTAATTGTTTGATTAAAAGCACTGGCTGCAGCTTTAGCTTGTTTTAAGGCTATGTGAATTTGTGCCAAAGTATGCCATGCCTCTACATTATTGGATTGCCGTTTTGTCCATACTTTTGCCGCAGCTAAGGCCGTAGTCGGTTGATTAGATGCAAGCATTAAGATAGCTAGAGAGTTAGGTGAAGCTGCCGTAGTTGCTTGATAAAAATGTTTTTTTGCATCATCGATTAAATTAACCTGTTGAGCCAGTGCTCCATATAAAAATTGTACATCGCCTAAATGGCTATGCGACTCTAATCCTTTTTGAATGGCTTTATATAACAAAGTTTGCTGTGATTCAGGTAACTTTAAATTACGAATTAAAACAATTAAATGAATCAAATCAGTATTTTTAGGAATAGGTTTTGATGGGCTGTAGCGTATGTTTAAACGCGAAGATAAATCATCATAACGCTCACTCAAAACAAGTAGGGTTGTCACCCACTCTTGGGCTTTAACTGACTTAGGCGACACTTTTTCCCATAATTCAGCCGCATCATAAGCGATATCCATACGTTTAGAAAGAACTGACCACTGTACAACACGCTCTAATAAAATTGGGAGTGGCTGTTTTTTGGCTCTATCCCATAAAATCAAAGCAGCAGTTTCAAATTGTTTATCCTCTGCTAAAAACTCTGCTTTTAAAAAAGATTCAATAGTCGTTTCATCCCACATTGAATTATTTTTTTTAATTTGAGTAAAATTAATAGCTAGGACTGGGTTAATAGTTTGAATCGCTTGCTTGGAAAAAGCGGCGGGTAAGTAGATACACAATATCGCAAATAATACAAAATGCTTATTGCGAAGGACAAAAATTGAGTTTAAGTTTAAATTTAAGTTAAATAACATATAAAATAATGACATATAAAATAATGGTGTGTAGTAAGTAAACCATATAAACCATATAAACCGTATATTTTATATAAAGTATATAAAGTAAATAAAGTAAGTGACTAGTAATTAAAGTAAATAACTAGTAAATAACTAGTAAATAATATTTACTATATTAACGGTAAGCAAAAGGTTTTGCTAAAATAAGCCAATGAATACTTCAAATACCTCAAATATGACTTCCATTACACCTATAAGTACATCTAATAATATGTTTATTGTGCAAACAGATAGCTTTTTAACTCTAAACTATAGAATTAGTTTAATTAAAAAAGGGGAGCTATTAGGCGATTTTTTGAGTACTTTTGATGAAAAGCCAGCAACTTTACTGATGGGGGCTGGTCAATTATCACCCGCTTTGGAAGCTGTTTTAGTCGGTTTATCACAAGGTACACACACGACCCTTCATTTACCAGAAGGAGTAGCTTTTGGTGAACACAATGCACAAATGGTTCAGCGTGTCAGCATGGATTTATTAAAATCTGAAGCCACTCTTGATGCAGTATTTGAGGCAGGTGACATCATAGAGTTTAATACTCAACAGGGGCGTATGGCGGGTACGATTATTAGCTTAGATGACGCAGCTGCTTTAATGGATTTTAATCACCCTTTGGCAGGACAAGCCATCGCGTTTGAAGTACAACTGATTTCAGTATTGTAAACTGAATTGATACGAGAACAAAGCCTTGCATTTTAAGGCTTAAAAAACATATTTTGTTTTAAATAGTTTTGGATAATTTTGGATAATTTTGGATAATTTTGAAAAAATCTATAGTCAAGACAGTAAACGTATCTCAAATAAAGGGAATGGTTTGTCATAAGAACTTAAGCATATATTATCAAAAGCAAATAAATTAATTTGCCGTTTTAACGTATGTGACAAGTCCGTTAAATAAGATGGGTATTGCTTGAACCACTCCAATACTTTATCGCCTGTGTATACTGTAAATGCTGTGCCGCTAAACTGACGTGTTTGTAACTCTAATTCACGTAAAATTTCATGAGCAATGGTCTGTGGCGTTTTAACTTGTGCTGTTTGTTCACAATAAATACAAGAATGTAGCAAAATATGTGCCAAACTTTCTCGTATACGTTTACGCGATAGCTCCATCAGTCCTAAAGCAGTAAATCCGTAGATTCGTGTATATACAGAATCTTTTGCTAATGCTTTAGTTAAAGTATTGCTAACTGCCTCTCGGTCTTCTAGGCGTGTCATATCAATAAAATCTATTAGGATAATACCCCCTAAATTACGTAAACGTAATTGTCTGGCAATTTCTACCGCTGCCTCTAAATTAGTGTTTAATACAGTATCTGAAAACTGTTTTTTTCCTACAAAACTACCCGTATTAACATCAATTGTACACATTGATTCGGTCTGATCAATCACTAAATAGGCACCACTGTTTAGATTAACACGCCGATTCAGGGCGTTATTTATTTGTATATCTACATTAGCCAAATCAAACACACTGTGTTCAGCAGTATGCAGTTGAATTTTAGACAATACAGCAGGCATATAAGTGCGTGCAAATGTCTGTAATTGAACATAGCAGGCCATACCATCAACTACAATATTGTCAGTATATTCAGTGCAAGTATCACGCAAAATACGTTGAGCTAAACCAATATCGCGATATAGCGTAGCAGGCGCTGCTTGGTTTTTAGTGTGTTTTATAATTGTTTGCCATAGGTGTGTTAAATAAGCAATGTCGTCGGCTAATTGTGTGACACTTGCATATTGCGCTTGTGTTCTAGCAATTAAGCCCCACGAAAACTGCTTAGGCAGTGCTGCATCTAAGCAATCTCGTACGGCTTGCTTGACACTTAAATCAGTAATTTTTTGTGAAACGCCAATATGGGTATCTTGAGGCAACAAAACCAAATAGCGCCCTGCCAAACTAATTTGCGTAGTAAGCCGTGCACCTTTTGTGCCTAGCGGGTCTTTTAATACTTGGACTAATAAAGTTTGCCCCGTAAAAATACGCTGTTCAATCGGTAAACTTAACAATACTTTAGTGACACCTTGACTGGCTAAACTATATTTTGCAACCCGCTCTTGTTGCACTTCTAATAAATCAGCAACATGTAAAAAAGCCATTTTTTCTAAACCAATATCGACAAAACCGCTTTGCATACCTGGTAAAACACGAACAACTTTACCTAAGTAGATATTACCTACTATACCCACGGCCTCGGATACATGATGGCGCTCAATATGAATTTCTTGCAAAATACCATGTTCTAGTAGCGCCGCACGGGTTTCGTGGTGCGCACTATGAATTAAAATGCGATGATTAAGTGGGGAAGTCATACTAGACATACCTTATTGTATTGCACTACTTCCCCATTAATACGTTTTAGCTAGACCAACAAGCAATTGCCTTGTCTGACGTATAGTCAGCAGCAGCATCAGTCATTGTTTTAATACCACGTTGCCCCAAATGGTTGCGTACCAAAATAGGACAATTAGTGTCTTTTAAAGCTTGCTTTCCTTGAGCGATGGCAACAATTTCAAATTCTGTTGATTTTAAACTTGTTAATTCAATGGCGTAATGTGCCTTAGTAAGGTCTTTTTCACTTTCAGGTGAGCGTCCTAAACCCTGCAAATCTAAAGAATCTGCATTTAAAGCAACGCCCGCTGCATCTAGACTGTAACTAAATGAACTACTTTGATTACGCTCCATCCACAATGCACCACGCTCAACAATTGCTTTTGCTTCGGCACGGCGCGCTTGAACCAAGTAACGGTCATAACCAGGGATTGCGATCGCTGCTAATATTGCAATAATAGCGACCACAATCATCAGTTCAATCAAAGTAAATCCGCGTAAATGACTGTGTTGATACGGTTTAAAAAACAAGTTCATAATTAGCCTTATTTAGGTAAATCAAACACTTCTCGCCAAGATATACGGCCTTGAATAGTCGGTAAATTTAAATTAATGGATGAAGGCGCTTTATTAGTTGCTGAACTACTCCCAGGTGAAAGAATAGTACTAATATTATTAGTAGTACTGGCATTTGGATTAATGTCTACATTGCCCAGTAACGGCTGACCAATTGGAATACTAGACATAGGCCCATCGCTTGACGGTGTAAAGCTATTAGTTTGCTGTCCTGTTGATACGTCAATTGCTGTGAGCCACCCTTCTGTTGAATAACACGTACTATTTGCTGAATAACCTAAAGGACGCCCCGTTGCAAATAAAGCAAGGCTTCCACTCGCAGGCAACACAGGGTTAGCCGTTACACGTTCGCCTGTAGGCAAAGTTAAACGCCATCCACTTTGTTTAGTGTAATCTACTGCCACTGTATCTACCACCCCTGTTCTATTTATAGCTTTTACCATTAGTTTTGAATTATCCACTAAAGTATCATTACCTGCATCATAAATACCATATAAAGATTGTGTAGCATTTGATTCAACGCCCGTCATCTCTTCAGTAGTTTTACCTAAAACATCAATTAAATCACCTGTACCAAAACTGACCATCCAACATTTTTTTAAATCTGAAACACCGCCGATTTTTTTACAAATAGCATCTGCTGCCGGCAGACGTGTGACTAACGGTGCAGTATAAATAGGTTCACCTTTAATAGTTTTAAACACCTTTTTTACTTTAACTTTAGTCATATCTGTTAGATCAAAACGCCACAAGTTCCCTTGAATATCACCCGCATACACCAAATCAACACTGCCATCGTCGTTAATATCAACAGGTCGCGGCGTACTTAAACCATTATTAAATAAAATAGGGTCATTTGGGTCTTTCGAATCATTCGCAGGCACTGGAATCGCCAACCATTTTTTAGTAGTTTGCTTAGACGTTTTTGCATTGAGATATAGTATATATAAAACAGCGGTTCCAGTAGCTGATTTAGACGCTTTATTGCTATTAATACCATTGCCCATAATATAAGCCCAGCGGTCATTATTTAAACGTACAATTTGATCAGCCCCTGATACTTTATCATTAGGTTGCGGCGAAACCACATTGCCTAAATCTTTAAGATCTGGATCAGTATTGGCTGTATATTCAAATAATAAATTACCTAAATTACCCTTAGTGACATCTAAAGCGTAAACCAAGCTACCACCACGCCCTTGATTACCGACTAAAACAGTACTCCATTTAGTATCTTGTTTTGAATCACCCAAGTTTACATCTGAAATTAAAGGCGTAGCATCTAACAAAAAAGGATCTTTTCTTAAATCAGATAGTGTCGCATCAGTATATCTAGACGCACCTTTTAAAAACAAGCTTCCTGGTAAAAAACTAAATTTAGCTGCTAAACCAGAAGACTTAACATCATAAGCACGTAGTAAGCCATCGTTGCCTTGATAAAATACCATTGTTTCTGTACGATTAGCTGTATTTTTAAAAGCAGTGTAATTAGGATACTGTTGCTCGCTATAACCTACCAAAGAACGCTTTAGCAAAGTGGTGGGCGATGAATTAATAACTGGACCAATCGGCTTGGTTGGCATAGCGTTGTAGCGTGTTAAACCGTTGCCATCAATAATTCCTTTGGTATTTTTATTTAAAGCCGCTTGTTGGGCAACTGATAAGCTCTTAAAGTTGTTACTGTATGCAATATGTGATCCGTCTGTAGATGTAAACAGTGAGCCTAGACCTAGTTTTTGATTATCATAAATAGGTTTAGTTGATACCGTTAAATCACTTAATAACTCATATTGATTTAATCCACCTGTAAAGGTCTTTAAATCAAAATGCGTCTGCATAATTTGTGTTGGATCACTGCTACCTTTAGGGTATTGACGCAGTGTAGTCGTTGTTGGATTAGGGCCAACGCCTGTAGCGGTTTCACCTGGGACTAAACCTAATTTAGCATTGAGTACTTCATTTTTTGAAGGCATATCTATTTGCGTATTAGTTTGGACAACGCTAGCCTCTACTGCACAATTTTCTAAGGTAGGTGCAGTTGTTTTGAAACATAACTGAATGGGGTCTCCGTCCCACGTTACATCAAAACCGACTTCTTTTTCAATACTTGCACCACTACTCGATTCAAGCAATAGCTGAATAATTAATTCAGGATTATCACTATACTTAATCTCGTTTATGCTCACTTGGTATTGACCAAAAGGAATATTTTTTTCCAAAACTGTTTTTTTAGTTATTTTATTAATAGCAATTATTTTTGCAGATGTAATCCCACCAGTCCCCCAAACCAACGCAGGGCTAAAACGAACGGCGCTCCAACTAGTAACATTGGCTTTACTGCCATCACAGTTATAATATAAACTAGGTGCAATGTCTAATAGGGTAATCGGTGGATATGCCGGCTTTCCAGCACACGGCTCACCTGTATTCAAGTCAAATGATCTGGCTTTAGATTCATGGCCTACAGACCACATACAATCATTACGAATAGGGTCTTTGATGATACTGTAATTCCAAACGCTGTCTGTATTGTTAATATCTGGAAAGCATTTTTTGTCTGTAGCAAAATCAAAACAAGTTGCATGATTGTTTAATTCAGCAGTTGAAAGAAAGATACGCGAATTGGTTGCAATATCGTTAGTTAATGCGCCATGAAAACCTGCGGTAGGAACAAAACCACTAGTAGATAGGTAGGTCTTGTAATTTTCCGTTGAAGAGAATGGTTTTTTCAAAAGACTCAAGCAATTATTAGGAGTATCACTATTTACCGTACAGAAACCTATCCATGCCCCTTTTTTATCAAGATAAGGAAACAAGCTCATACGAACGGTCATATCATTTGTACTATTTTTCCATGGTCCAATGCAAGGAGAATTGAGCTGTGTATCAAAACATTGCAATATTTGATGGCCTCCTTTGTTAGACGACGCAGCAGTATATATTTTATTGTCATAACTATATCCTGGTGTCCAGTTGTTGTGTGAAATCCAATCAGTATTATACGGCTGACCTTTACAAGGAAGCTTAGTTGCAGTGTCATAACAAAGCATTTTAACCGTATTGCCCTGAAGAACGCCAGGTGTAGTTGCATAGTATTTTGTACCAATAGAATCCATAGAATTAACCGCATACTGATTTTTATCATTTGGGTTTGTACCCATAAATACTTGATCACTACAGGCTTTTAAAGTATTTAAATTCAAGCAACGTACATATACATCAGAAGCTATGGCTCCATAAACGTATAAGTTACCTGTGTTTCGATCTAAATGCTCTATTGAACGATTAGGCGTTACAAAGAACTGGTCAGAGTAACCTACAGCTGATGCACCTAAAGTAGAGGGCATAGTTAGACCACCATCTTTGCCAGCTTCAAAACCAGGGCAGGGCAATGAATCAGCTGCTTGACGACAATTGATATAATTGGACGAAATATGGTGGTTAACAACATACAAGTTATCTTTGTAAGGAATCACTCGATAACCATCACCAGTCCCACTAAAATCAACTACAGAGACAACCGCAGGTTGAGCTTTAAGTGTCACTAACGGGCTAATAATCCAACGTACGTGAGTAATTACAGTTCCAGTACTCGGTTCAGCAACTTCATATTTTGCACCACCATCTTTAGAGTATTCCAAAGTTACTTTAGGCGGTAATACAACACTACCATTGACCCATTTAAAATTTTTTGGCAGAGTCATAATCCCCGTACTTCTATAAGGGCTGCTTAATTTAGACTCAAATAAAGAAGTCCACTGAACGGTATCACCGCTGGCGATAGCATTAGTACTGTCTAAACCCTCTCCTTTAACTACTTGACCTATTAAACCCAGCGAGCTACCTACTGCATTCGTGGAAGTTGCGGTAGTTGCTTGTAATTTTGGTGAAAATAACACAGTGACACAAACAGCTAAAAATATTGCCGCCCTTTGTTTGGTACGGTATAGCTTATTGTAGTAATTAGGCTTAAAAAGAAGCGTGTCAGTGTTCATGATGGTATTCCTATA
>JBDLSY010000074.1:0-7160 GCA_039805985.1 Pseudomonadota bacterium
TATGTACTGATATGACATTTTTTGTCACAAAAAACATAGTTTGTCAATGTGTATCAAAATAACTATTTATTGTCTCAAATACTTTTTTGATACTGTCTATGTTTAAGTATTAATTGTCTAAATACGCCGTTAAATCTGTATTAAATAAGCCTTTTTTTATTTGTAGGATTTGTTTTTATAGGCTTATAATTCGTTCAGCTTACAAAGTTACAGACAACTGTAATCGCTGTAAAGCAGACTTTAAAAACAGTTTTTTGTAAGATATTTTTTTAACACATTAGGAGATAATCATGTTACGTACTATTCAAAAAGGTTTTACATTAATTGAGCTGATGATTGTGATTGCAATTATTGGTATTTTGGCAGCTATTGCGATTCCGCAGTACAAAAAATTTATTTCTCAAGCTCAAGTCACTGAAGCAATGTCCCTAGTTAATGGAAGTTTATCGGCAGTATCCTCTTCTTATAGTACTGATACTACCTGTCCGAACAATACTACCGCCACCAGTGGATTGTCTGCTTCCACTGATATTAGTGGTAAATATGTTTTGAGTGTTTTGGCGAATGGTACTGGTTCAATTATTCCTGTAGCAACAGGAGCTTCTACTACAACGGGGTGTGTTGTAACAGCAACATTTAGAAGTGCTGTCACTTCTCCAGTAGTTGCAGATTTACGAGGCAAAAAAATTGGTTTTGAATTGATTCAAACACTCGGTTCATACCGTTTAGCTTGTAGAAAAACAGGTTCAACGGCTCTTCCGATAGTAACAGCAACATCAGATGTACCAGCTGAACTTTTACCTGCTACCTGCGAATAATTCGTAGTTATTCTTTGCTCTTCAAACCGCCTCAAAAGGGCGGTTTTTTTACATCATTTAGGAGATTGTCATGTGGCGTACTATTCAACGCGGGTTTACTTTAATTGAACTGATGATTGTAATTGCGATTATTGGTATCTTGGCAGCGATTGCGATTCCACAATACACGGCTTTTATTGTTGCAGCACAACTCAATGAAGCATTTTCTTTGGTGAATGGTGCGCAAAAAAGTATGATTTTGGCACACGCAAACGGCGTATGTATTGACACAGAAACCACACCAACTGGCGGAAGTAGTTACGGTGTTGCACAACCTAAAGACATTAGCGGTAAATATGTGATGAATGTAGTGTTTGGTCCTAGTGGTGCAACAGTAAGTAGCACATTGCCCACTAGCGGGGGTGGTTTTGTTCATACAGGTTGCTCTGTATACGCACAGTTTAGGAATGTTGCCCCTGTCGCAAGCGAATTACGGAATGCGTATATCGTATTTTCTTTAGCACAGACTTTAGGGGCATATCGATTGGTGTGCCACCGCTATCAAACTGCTTTCCTTGGGCTTGACCCAAAATGGTGGACGTCTAACATACCTAGCGGCAATAACATTAATAAATATTTGCCTTCTACTTGCGAATAAAAAAAGTATATAAAATATATAAAATATATAAAATATAACTAATAAGTAACACTGTAGGATACATTAAAGTAACACTGTAGGATACATTAAAAATGCGCTTTATAAAATTTTTTAACTATCATAATTTAAAAGCGGCTGCAATTCACTTAGGTATAAGTGCCGTGATTGCTGGCATTATCCTATTTTTGGTTTATGGCGTTTGGTATCCCGCCCCGTTATCTGAAGCGTTAGGCGTAACTGACATTTTCTTGATGCTACTGGGTATTGATTTAGCTTTAGGGCCGCTATTGACTTTGATAGTGTATAAACCGCTGAAAAAAACTCTAAAATTTGATTTGGCTGTCATTGCTTGCGTACAACTTGCCGCCTTGTTATACGGCTTGGATACTGTGGGTAGCGGTAGACCCGCCTATATGGTGTTTACCAAAGACCGTTTTGATTTAGTATTGGCGTACGAAGTCGCTAAAATAGCGGGCGATTCTAAAAATCCCACGTTAGATATGCAAAATCCGTGGACTCAACCACTGTTTGGTTATAAAACGCTTGCTGCCACAATACCGACTGATGTTGCCAGCTATCCTTTGCTCAATTTATTAACGGGTTCTGCTTTAGGTGGTGGACCTGATGTACCGCACGTATTAGACTTGCATATTCCTTATGCACAGGCATTGCCTTTGATTCAAAAAACAGGTAAGCCGTTAAATACTTTAAACAGTATAAATGCAATTGTGCAGGCACGTTATACAGGTTTGCAAAAGAAATATCCCAAAGAGGTTTTAGTGCTTCCTTTAAAAATTAAATATACTATTTATACCGTGATTGTGCAGCCGAACACAGGTGCAATACTGGGGATTGAGCCATTTGATGTGTTTAATTGATAATCAAAATAATAATCAAAATAATAATCAAAATAATAATCAAAATAGTTTTATCAATACAGCTATCCATAACCTTATAGATAGTTCGTATAACAATGCTTAAAATAACGCTAAAATACGCAATCCATCAATACTTTGCGACTGACGGAAACTGCAATTTTTTTTAATTAATCGTTGTAGTGAGGTGAGCTAACACCGTGAAGCAAAGTTTATTTTTCGCACGTCTGGGCTGATGGTTCTTTTAAATTACTTAATCTTTTAAGCCTAACAAAGGACTTGCCATGTTTCCACAGTTTTCTGAACACCCTACATTAGCCCAGTTTGACCCTGAATTATGGGCAGCTATTAGCCACGAAAATACCCGTCAAGAAGACAATATTGAACTAATTGCCAGTGAAAATTATGCCAGCCCACGGGTTATGGCAGCACAAGGCAGTCAATTAACGAATAAATATGCTGAAGGCTACCCTGGTCGCCGCTATTACGGTGGCTGTGAATTTGTTGATATTGCCGAACAATTAGCCATTGACCGTGCTAAACAATTGTTTGGTGCAGACTGTGCTAATGTGCAACCTCACTGCGGTGCGAGTGCTAATCAAGCCGTTTTCTTAGCTTTTTTGCAACCAGGCGACACTATTATGGGAATGAGTTTGGCTGAAGGCGGCCATTTAACCCACGGTATGCCCCTAAATATGAGCGGTAAATGGTTTAACGTTGTGAGTTATGGTTTAGACAAAAATGAAGTTATTGACTATGAGGCTATGGAAGCCAAAGCCCGTGAGCATAAACCAAAACTAATTATTGCCGGGGCATCAGCGTATAGTTTACACATTGATTTTGAACGCTTTGCCAATATTGCTAAAGAAATTGGTGCGATTTTTATGGTAGATATGGCACACTATGCGGGTCTCATTGCCGCTGGGGTTTATCCAAACCCAATACCCTATGCTGATGTGGTGACTAGTACTACGCATAAAAGTTTACGTGGTCCACGCGGCGGTATCATTTTGATGAAAGCACAGCACGAAAAAGCAATTAACAGTGCCGTGTTTCCAGGCTTGCAAGGTGGTCCACTGATGCATGTCATCGCTGCTAAGGCAGTTGCTTTTAAAGAAGCTTTAACACCCGAGTTTAAAGACTATCAACGCCGAGTGATTGAAAATGCTGATGCTATGGCAAATACTTTGGTATCAAGGGGTTTACGTATTGTCAGTGGTGGTACGCAAAGCCATGTGATGCTCGTTGATTTTCGTCCTAAAGGCATTACGGGTAAGGAGGCTGAAAAAATCTTAGACAGCGCTCATATCACGTGTAACAAAAACGGTATTCCTAACGACCCTGAAAAAGCAATGGTGACCAGTGGTATTCGTTTAGGTTCGCCAGCCATGACGACACGTGGTTTTGGTATCGCAGAAGCGATTGCTGTTGCCAATTTAGTCGCTGATGTTTTAGATGCGCCACATGATGCGGCTAATTTAGAGCGGGTACGTAACGGCGTTAAAGCTTTAACAGCAGCGTTTCCAGTTTATATTAATAAATAAGGCACATTAATATTAAGATATATTAAGATTATTAAGATATATTAAGATTATTAAGATATACATATTTATTAAGAAGAATACTTAAACTTGAAGCTTATGCTTTACGCATTAAGTGTTCTTCGGCAAGGTGAAGTGAACTAAGTGTGCCTTTTAATACCCAAACAGTATCAAGGTCGCACATATCTTCGCCGTCTAATAAGTCACCTAAACTACTACGAATAGTTTGTACGCTTAATTGTGTCGGTAGTAAACCTAAGTAACTTAAACGCACAAAGCAGGCTGCAACGGTTTTACCCACTGCCCATGCTGATTCAGTTAATACGACAGTATGCAAACGTATATCATCAAAACTGGGCGAATTATTTGAGTCATCAACACCATGAAAGTAAGAGCTGATGTTTTGATAGCCTTGCCCTCTTGCTTGCTGAACCGCGTGTAACATTTTTCGCATGGGTATACCTAAACGTAATAAAGCATGGCTTGCTAACATTAAAGTACCTTCTAAACGTTCGGGAACAATGTCTATATGTGTATTGCCTGCTTGAAGCAAATAGTGATAATCAGTATCGCCTACCTCATGCAAAGTACGAACGACTACAGGTAAATGAGGGGCTAAAGACTGCACATCTTGTAACACTTTAAGCTGTTCTGCGGTATTTGAAAAAGTAATAATTAATATACGTGCTTTACTTAAACCTAAATTAGTTAATGAGTGTTGTTGAGTTGCATTGCCATAATCAACGCGGTGTCCCGCAGCTTTTGCTTCACGGATACGGTCTGGATCTAAATCTAAGGCAACGACAGTACAGCCTTGTGCGCGTAGCAATTGTGCGACTGTTTGTCCGCTACGCCCATACCCTAAAACAATGACATGGTCATTTAAAATATTATTTTTAACCGCACGTTTATGAACTTTCAAAGATTGATTAAACCATAGTTCATCATTCATACCCACTGTATTTAGTTTACGCGAATTTAAGCGGTGTACAAACTGAATAAAATATATACTGAGCCGACTACTGTGTTGTAGCAACAGAGGTGTTACGATCATAGACAATACCATTGACGCCAATAATACTTGTAATAAATCTTGGTTTATTAAAGGAATTGCTTTATTTATATTGGCTAAATTTAGCAATACAAATCCAAACTCACCCGCGCCACACACAGCTAAACTACTACGTACGGCAGTTTGCATAGATCCAGCACCTAATTTACGATGCTTAACAATGATATAAACTAACATAGCTTTCAACAACATAGGCAATAAAAACAATAAAAATACCCACAATGGTTGGCGTATTAGTACAGTTAAATCTAACTGCATACCTAAGGTTAAGAAAAATAAACCCAGTAAAACATCACGAAAAGGCTTTATATCTTCCTCTACAGCATGGCGATAAGGTGTTTCAGCAATAAGCATACCTGCCACAAAAGCACCTAAAGCTAAGGATAAACCTGCGATTTCAGTGACCCAAGCAAGGCCTAAAGTGATTAATAGTACAGTAATAGTAAATAGCTCACGCGATTGTTGTCGGGCAATTAAATCAAATAACCGCTGCATCCAACGTTGTCCAAATATTAATAACAGTGTTAATAAAACAGTCGCTTTAATAAAGGCTAAACCCAAAGCCCATAATAGTGTTTGTGGCGGCTGTGTAAGTGCAGGTATTAATACTAAAAGCAATACGACCGCTAAGTCTTGAAACAATAAAACACCTAAAACAGTACGCCCGTGAGGGGTATCTAATTGCAGTTGTTCAGCCAATGATTTAATAACAATGGCGGTAGAACTCATCGCTAAAATACCACCCAGTACAACACCCGTTCGCCAATTCAAGTTTTCTAATAGATAAGGTGTTGGCAAGCCGTAAACTAAGCAAATTTGTAAAACCACTGAAAGAGCAATACAAATGACTAAAGACAGTGTTACTTGTAAACCACCAATTAAAAAAACTGCACGCCGCATAGCAAATAGCTTAGGTAAACTAAATTCTAAGCCAATTGAAAACATTAAAAATACCACGCCAAATTCAGCCAAAGCTTGCATTGCAGTGCCTGCTTTGACTAAATTTAAAACGCTGGCACCCAGCAGTAATCCTGCTGCTAAATAACCCAATAAAGCGGGTAAGTTTAGTCTTTTAAATAAAACGACAACTATAACGGCAGTAACCAATAATGTCAGTACAAGCTCAAGAATAGAGTGCATTTTTAATGGTTTAATAAAATAATTTAAATAAAATAATTTAAATAAAATAATTTAAATAAAATAGCTTAAATAAAATAGCTTAAATAAAATAGCTTAAGTAAAGTAGTTTAAATAAAATAGTTTCAGTAAATTTAAACAGTTAATTATTTTTCTACAAACGCCCGTTCAATGACATAGTCAGCAACATCACCTGTATGTTTACTGGCTATAAATCCAAGTGCATCTAACAGTGTGCAAGTATCAGTTAACATTGCAGGACTGCCACACACCATTACACGGTCATTCGCTGGATTCAATGCCGTTAAACCCAGTGTGGCTTCAATTTTTCCAGGCGTTTGTCCATCAACACTAAATCCTTGCGTTAAGCGGCCTTGATTGCGAAAAGGCTCGCGTGTTACTGTTGGATAATACAACAATTTATCACCGATAATATCACCTAACATTTCGTTTTGACCTAAATGAGTAATAAAATCAGCATAAGCTAACTCGCTAACCAACCGCACACCGTGTACAACAATGACTTTATCAAAGCGTTCATAGGTATCGGGGTCTTGAATAATACTCATAAAAGGGGCTAAACCCGTGCCTGTACCCAATAAATATAAATGTTTAGCAGGTTTTAAGTCATCAATGACTAAAGTACCCACTGGTTTTTTACTGACAATTAACTCATCGCCTACTTTCAAATGTTGTAAACGGCTGGTTAAAGGCCCGTCTTGTACTTTAATACTTAAAAATTCTAAGTGTTCAGCATAATTAGGGCTGGCAATACTATAAGCACGCAATAATGGTTTACCATTAACGGGTAAGCCTATCATGACAAAATGGCCGTTATGAAAGCGTAATGCAGGATCGCGAGTACAGGTAAAGCTAAATAAAGTATCGTTCCAATGATGAACGGATAAAATAGTTTCGGTGTTAAAAGCAGACATAAGTTAAATAGTTAATAAGCAGTTAATAAATAATTAAGGTTAATAAATAATTAAATTCAATATTAAATTCAATATTAAAATAGTTAAATAAATTGAATTTGAAACGCAATTACTCTACGGTAACCGACTTAGCTAAATTACGGGG
>JBDLSY010000075.1:0-5162 GCA_039805985.1 Pseudomonadota bacterium
ATTATGGCCGTGATAGTCAAGGCATACAACGTCGCCGTAAGCCTAAACAAGTGAGCGAACATTATATTTTGCGTTTACACATGATTGATGCTGCGGCACAAGTATTAGATGAAATTCAAACATTTACCCACCCTGCTGATGCGATGTTGGCACACTACTTTCGTCGTAATAGCCATTTAGGACAACGCGACCGTGCGTGGATTAGTGCTTTGGTGTGGCACGTGCTACGGCACAAGCGATTACTAGCACAAATGGCACAAAGTGGTACAGGTTCTTTTAGTCGGCGTTTAGCACAATTGGCTTTAGTACGTATGCAAGGTTTAACTGCGTGTCAATTGCATAGCACTGAAGATGAATATACGTGGTTGTCGCACGTATTAAATTTGCCTGTTGAAAATATGTCGCCAGCCATTCAAGTTTCTTTGCCTGATTGGTTATATGCGGCTTTAAAAGAGGCTTATTTACCTGAACAATTAAATAATTTGTGTTTTGCATTGCTTGAGCCTGCCGATTTAGTGTTGCGTGTGAACACTTTAAAATCTGACCGTAATGCAGTGATGGCAAAGTTAGCTTATAAACAAATTGCTGCGGCTATTCACCCTTTAACGCCGTGGGCAATTGCACTAAAAACACACCCTAATTTAGCTAAATTAGATGCATACAATGAAGGTTTAGTTGAAGTGCAAGATGCAGGTAGTCAAGTATTAGCCCTGTTAACTGATGCCAAGCGTGGGCAAATGGTGGCTGATTTTTGTGCGGGTGCCGGCGGAAAAACACTGGCTTTAGGTGCAATGATGCGTAACACGGGTCGGCTTTATGCCTTTGATGTCAATAGTACACGCTTAAAACGCTTGCAACCCCGTTTAGCCCGTAGTGGCTTATCCAACATTGCTCCCATTGTGATTGACAATGAATCCGATCCAAAGCTTAAGCGGTTAGCGAATAAATTTGATTCCGTGTTGATTGACGCACCTTGTAGCGGAATGGGAACATTGCGTCGTAACCCTGATTTAAAATGGCGGCAACACCCGCGAGACGTGACAGAATTGTCAGCTAAACAAACGCGTATTTTAGCCAGTGCCGCCCGTTTAGTAAAAATAGGTGGCCGTTTAGTGTATGCAACTTGTAGCGTGTTACCTGCTGAAAATCAAGAGGTAGTCAATACTTTTTTAAGCTTAAACCCACAGTTTTCATTGTTGCCTGCCGCTACAGAGTGTAATCGCTTGGGCATCCAATTACCGCCTGATGCGTTACATCAAGACGGTATGTTACAGTTGTTGCCTACTAATCAAAATACTACTGTTGAAAGTCAGTTTATGTCTTGCGATGGTTTTTTTGCAGCCGTGATGGTGCGTCATAGTCAATTTGTTGAGCTAGAGTAATAGCCAGAGTAATATTTAGAGTTTATTAAAAATAATATACTTTTACTATATCTAAATATTTATTAAATATTTTTATATTTTTATATTTTTATATTTTTATATTTTTATAATTAAGCACTTAAATTAAGTATATTCATTGTTTTATTGTTTTATTGTTTTATTGTTTTATTGTTTTATTGTTTATTATTTTTAACTCCAAAGGAATTCTTATGTCTAAACCCGCAATGCGTGTGGCTGTTACTGGTGCCGCAGGTCAAATTGGTTATGCTTTATTATTTCGTATTGCCAGTGGCGAAATGCTAGGTAAAGACCAGCTCGTCATTTTACAATTGCTTGAAATCGCTGACGAAAAAGCACAAAATGCTTTACGGGGCGTTATGATGGAATTGCAAGATTGTGCGTTTCCATTATTAGAATCAATGAGTGCACACAGCGATCCTTTAACTGCATTTAAAGACATTGATGTTGCTATTTTAGTAGGAGCTCGTCCACGTGGTCCAGGTATGGAACGCGCTGATTTATTGGCGGCTAATGCACAAATCTTTACAGTGCAAGGTAAAGCGTTAAACGCTGTAGCAAAACCAACTGTTAAAGTATTAGTGGTGGGCAACCCTGCGAATACCAATGCGTATATTGCTATGAAATCAGCGCCTGATTTACCGCGTGAAAATTTTACGGCTATGTTACGCTTAGACCATAACCGTGCTTTAAGTCAAGTAGCGGCTAAAGCCAATGTGGCTGTAGCTGCCATTGAAAAAATGGCGGTTTGGGGTAACCATTCACCGAGTATGTATGCCGATTACCGTTTTGCGACTGTGCAAGGTAATAGCGTCAAAGATATGATTAATGATGCTGATTGGAATGCAAACACGTTTTTGCCTGTAGTGGGTAAACGCGGTGCAGCGATTATTGAAGCACGCGGTTTATCATCGGCAGCTTCCGCAGCCAATGCAGCGATTGACCATATTCATGATTGGGTATTGGGTACAAACGGTCAATGGGTAACTATGGGTGTACCGAGTAACGGTGAATACGGTATTCCTAAAGACACTATGTTTGGTTTTCCAGTCATTTGTAAAAATGGTCAATACGAAATTGTAAAAGACTTACCAATTGATGCGTTTAGTCAAGAGCGTATTAATATTACTTTAGCTGAATTAGAAGGCGAAAAATCGGGTGTTGCACATTTGCTATAAGTTATAAGTATTTAGCAAAAGCCGCTTGTTTCTTTAAGTAAGCGGCTTTACTTTTCATACTATTTATATTATTTATTCCATACCTGGTGTTACCGTGTTAAATCCACTGTCTACATACGTAATTTCACCTGTAATACCGCTGGATAAATCACTTAATAAGAAAGCTGCAACATTGCCTACTTGTTCAGTCGTAACATTACGACGCAAGGGTGCGTGTGTTTCAACAAAATTTAAAATATTAGCAAAATTTTTAATACCACTGGCAGCCAGCGTCTTAATTGGCCCTGCTGAAATACCGTTTACCCGTATTCCCTTGGGACCTAAACCCGATGCTAAGTAACGTATACTGGCTTCTAAGCTGGCTTTGGCTAAACCCATTGTATTGTAATTAGGCACTACTTTTTCTGCCCCTAAGTAGGTCAAAGTTAATAAAGCAGCAGTCGGGGTTAGCATTGGTAAGGCAGCCTTTGCCATAGCAGCAAAGCTATACGATGAAATATCGTGTGCAACTCTAAAGCCTTCACGCGATAAACCGTCTAAAAATTCACCGGCAATGGCTTCACGCGGTGCAAATGCAATGGCATGTACCAAACCGTCAAATTGAGTCCAACTTTGACTTAAATCAGTAAATAAAGTGTTAATTTGCTCATCACTACTGACATCACAATCAAATACCAATGTACTGTTAAATTCAGCGGCTAACTCGCTCACACGGTTTTTAAAACGTTCGCCTGCATAGGTAAAAGCTAATTCTGCCCCTTGAGTATGGCATACTTTCGCAATTCCATAAGCAATACTGCGGTTAGAAATGACACCCGTAATAAGGATTTTTTTATTTTGTAGGAACATAGTAGTTTAACGATACAGTTAATAATAAAGTAGATAAATAAAATAAATATTTTTAAATAAATATTAAAAAATATTTATCCTAAAATGAATATCCTAAAGTGAATATTGAATATTCTAAAGTGAATATTCTAAAGTGAATATTCTAAAGTGAATATTTTAAAGTGAATATCCTAAAATGAGCATTCTAAGATAAATAAATTAAGTAAATAAAACAAATAAATTATTCTAAGCGTGTGATAGGTCCAGTACCTGCCCAACGGTCTAAACTTAGGTACAACACAGGCGTAATGAGTAGCGTAATTGCCTGTGAAAACAGTAAACCACCCACAACGGCTAAGCCCAGTGGCTGACGCATTTCTGCACCCGCTCCTAAACCTAAAGCCAGTGGCAATGCCCCCATTAAAGCTGCCAAAGTCGTCATCATAATGGGTCTAAAGCGTAATAAACACGCTGAGCGAATAGCCTCTAAGGCACTTAATCCCGCGTGTCTTTGTGCATCTAATGCGAAATCAATAATCATAATAGCATTTTTTTTGACAATCCCAATTAACATCACTATACCAATCGTGGCAATGATAGTTAAATCTTGTTTAAAGAGCATCAAAGTGAGTAATGCACCGACTGCTGCCGAAGGCAGCCCAGCTAAAATAGTAATGGGGTGAATAAAGCTTTCATACAATACGCCTAATAAGACATAAATAACTAGCAAAGCAGCGATAATTAAAATAAATTGATTGCTTTGAGAGCTATTAAAGACTGCGGCTTCACCTGCATAACTAGTCACTATTGAAGTGGGCATGGCTAATTGTTTGCTTAGTTCATCAATGCGGGCTGTCGCATAACCTAAGGAAACACCTGGTGGTAAATTAAATGATAAAGTAATAGACTGCAATTGACCCACATGGTTAATGGCACTGACGCCTACATCACGTGTAATCGTCACAAAACTAGACAAAGGCACTAACGCCCCTGTTCCTCCAACAGCAGTACTACTGCGAACATACACATTTGATAAAGCAGATTCATCTTGTTTTTGATCGGCTTGCAGTTGCATAATTACGGCATAATTGTCTGTAGGCAAATACATAGTTGAAACACTGCGTTCACTAAAGGCATTAAATAAAGCGGTACGAATAGCATCATTTCTTACGCCTAATAAATTCGCACGTTCTTGATTAATCGTTATTTTGGCTTGTAAACTACGCATTTGTGAATCAGTACTCACGTCAGAAAATAACGGTTTATTGTCTTTACTTACAGCACTTTCTAAACTATTTTTTAAGCGATTAGACCATTCATTGAGTTCAGAAGGGTTTAGGCTTTGTAATACATATTGATATTGTGCTTTACTAGAACGTCCGCCCGCTTGTAAATTTTGTACTGGACGCATAATGACTTTAATGCCTGCGATTTTTTTAAGCTTACCGCGTAATTGTTCTACAACCATTTTCATCGGCGGACGTACCGTACGGTCTTTTAAAGCAATAAATAAACGGCCTGTATTTTGTACGCCTGTACCACCATTTGAAGAAGTAACGGCTAGTACGTGGCTATCTTGCCTAAAAATAGCTACGACTTGCTCTTGTAAACGCAGCATGTCAGCATAAGAAATATCTTCAGCAGCTTCTGTACTCACTTGAATTTGCCCCAAATCTTCTTCAGGGAAAAATCCCTTAGGAATGACTTTAAATAAATACAGTGTTGCGATAAATATCGCTACAGTAGTGAGTAGCAC
>JBDLSY010000076.1:0-3356 GCA_039805985.1 Pseudomonadota bacterium
GGCACTAAAGCATAGCTAAAGGCAACCATAACACACACTATGATTATAAGCTTAAGTGTTAATATAACTTTGGGACGTTTAAATTTAGATTTCACAAATCACCGAGTACCTAAAGATGCAAGTAAGTAACATTTAACCAAAAATTATCTTTTTAAATACAAACCCTAAGAAAAATGTCAAAGCTAAACTAACTGGTACTACTGCGGCCCGTAAATTAGTTTTTTTATTTGAAGAAGCATTAGCCATAATTTGTTACAGTTAGTTATTAATTAATGTTACTTTAATGTTACTTATTTGGTGGTGTATTATCAAAAACAGGTGGTTGTTCAAAGGTGTGAAAAGGTGCAGGTGAAGGCACTGACCACTCTAAACCTTCAGCCCCTTTACCATCTTCATCTAACCACGGATTGGCTTTTGCGGGGATACCTTGCTTTTTGTACCACGCCTTGTAAACTACATAAGCAAAAATTAATTGTGATAAACCAAAACCAAAAGAACCCACTGTAGCTATTGCGTGAAAATCTGCAAATTGCGGTGCGTAATCTGCATAGCGACGCGGCATACCTGCTAACCCCAAAAAGTGCATAGGGAAAAATGTAATATTAAAAGTAATGACGGAAGACCAAAAATGAAACTGCCCTAATTTTTCACTGTACATGACACCCGTCCATTTAGGAAGCCAATAATATGCCCCTGAAAACATAGCGAACAAAGAACCAGCGACTAAAACATAATGAAAATGAGCGACTACGTAATAAGTATCTTGCAGTTGAATATCTATCGGGGCAACAGCAAGAATTAATCCAGTAAAACCGCCCATTGTAAATACAAATATAAAGCCTACAGCAAACAGCATCGGGGTTTCAAAAGTCATAGACCCACGCCACATAGTCGCAATCCAGTTGAATACTTTAACACCAGTTGGAATCGCAATGAGCATCGTGGCGTACATAAAAAATAACTGCCCTGTTACTGGCATACCTGTAGTAAACATGTGGTGTGCCCACACTATAAACGACAAAATAGCAATTGAACTGGTTGCGTACACCATAGAACTATAACCAAATAAAGGTTTACGTGAAAAAGCAGGAATAACATGCGACACAATACCAAATGCTGGCAATATCATAATATACACTTCAGGATGCCCAAAAAACCAAAAGATATGTTGGTACATCACTGGGTCACCGCCACCTGCTGCATTAAAAAAATGAGTGCCAAAATGACGGTCTGTTAAAAGCATTGTGATAGCACCAGACAACACAGGCATCACTGCAATCAGTAAATAAGCCGTAATTAACCAAGTCCAGCAAAACATTGGCATTTTCATTAAAGTCATACCTGGAGTACGCATATTTAAAATGGTTACAACAATATTAATTGACCCCATAATTGAACTAGCACCCATTAAATGCATTGCAAAAATAGCTAAGTCCATACCAGGGCCCATTTGAATGGACAGCGGCGCGTATAACGTCCAACCTGCGGCTGTTGCACCACCTGGTACAAAGAAAGAAATAGACAACATTAAGGCGGCGGGGACTAATAACCAAAAACTAAAATTATTCATTCTAGCAAACGCCATATCAGACGCACCAATCTGTAAAGGCAACATCCAGTTGGCAAAGCCTACAAACGCGGGCATAATCGCCCCAAATACCATGATTAATCCGTGCATAGTGGTAAGCTGATTAAAAAATTCAGGCTTAAAAAACTGTAACCCAGGCTGAAACAATTCAGTACGAAGCATCAATGCTAAAACACCACCTTGTAACAACATAATGAAAGAAAATAACAGATACATTGTACCAATGTCTTTATGATTGGTTGCAAATAACCAGCGTCGCCAACCTACTGGGGGTGCATGGTGGTCGTGGCTATCTGCGTGGTGTGCAATATCGGCGTTCATAATTTTTTATCTCCTGAATATTCAAATATTATTTTATTTTTATTTTCGTAACGCTTGGACATCAGCGGGCTGTACTAAAGGGTCAATACCTTTACCAGCATTGCTCCAAGCCTGACGCGTGTAGGTAATCACGGCGGCAATATCGGTATCTGACAAGTGCTTCCAAGCAGGCATTTTATTATTACGTCCGTTTAAAAGTACATTAATTTGTTCATTTTTACCTTCTAAAACAATTTTGGCTGCATCCAGTGCAGGAAATGCCCCCGTAACGCCCAAACCTGTTGCTTGGTGACAAGCAACGCAATTAGTTTTATAAACCGCTTCACCACGGACTTTTAATTCAGCAACTTCCCATATTTTTGCAGGGTCATCTAATAAAGCGGCGGCTGTTTTATTTTGTTTATTAACCCACGCGGTATATTCAGGTGCTGTAACAACACGCACTACGATGGGCATAAACGCATGTTCTTTACCACATAACTCTTGACATTGACCACGGTAAACACCTGTTTTTTCAGCCTTAAACCACGTATCGCGTACGAAACCAGGAATTGCATCTTGCTTAACTCCAAAGCGAGGTACTGCCCAAGCGTGAATGACATCATTTGCCGTTGTAACTACACGAATTTTTGTATTGACAGGCACGACCACTTCATTGTCTACCTCCATTAAATAGGTATCTGATTTTGGTGCATTGCCAACAATTTGCTCACGTGGGGTGCTTAGTGTTGAAAAGAAGCTGATTCCTTCGCCTTCACCTTTTAAATAATCATAGCCCCATTTCCATTGATAACCCGTCGCTTTAATAGTAATATCACCTTCACCTACACTGGTATCTTTCATAGCAACGATTGTTTTAGTAGCAGGGTATGCCATAGCAATGACAATCATAATTGGAATCGCTGTCCATGCAATTTCTACGGCGATACTTTCATGAAAAGTAGCAGGAATAGCCCCTTTAGATTTTCGGTGTTTAAAAATGCTATAAAACATCACACCGAAAACCGCGATAAAAATGACTAAGCATATTATCATCATGCTATAGTGGAGCTGGTCAATATTAGCGGCAATGTTAGTAACGGGTACAGGCAAATTAATCTGATGAACCTTAGGACCACCTTCCATATCATTGACTGCCCATACGGCACTAGATAGCATTAAAGCTGTAGAAAGCATAGTCGTTTGAATAAAACGTGCATTTAACTTCATGGGTTCCTCTTTATTTTCATGTATAACAACCAGAGCATTTAGTAAATTAGCTTGCTATTTTAACTTTTTTTACTGTGTTATAACAAAAAACAGGCTTAGGCATAAAAGTTAATTTGAATACAAGCGGTATAAAGCTAAATTAATTTAGCAAGGCTAAAATATAAATATGTAAATATGTAAATATGTAAATATGTAAGTGTGTAGATAAATATATAAATAAATGTTAGTTTATTGTATG
>JBDLSY010000077.1:0-2528 GCA_039805985.1 Pseudomonadota bacterium
CTTTTGTTTTATCACAAGCCATAAATAAAACTGATAATGCAACAACGATGTATGCTTTTTTCATTTGAATAGATTTATATTTTAGAAATCAAAAATAAAAAAAGATTATCAGAAAACATAACGGATTTTAATTCTTTTTCAAAAACTTAACTATAAAAAAAACCGCCAGCAATACTGGCGGTTTTTATAAAATATAAATTGGAAGTTTATTTTAATTTAAAAATAACTTTTCTTACTAATTTTCTAGCTTCCGCAGAGTTTTTATCTACCGAATTATCAACGCCTCCTTGCGAAACGGTTATTCTCGACTCGCTAATGCCTGATTTTACTAAAATATCTTTTACAGCATCTGCCCTGTTAGCTGACAATTTAAGATTGTACAACTCATTTCCTATTTCATCTGCATAGCCCGTGATTTCTACATTAGCATTAGGATTTGTTTTTAAATAATTTAATACAAAATCTATCTTGTCATAAGAAGCGCTTGTAGGATTAACTCTATTAAAGTCAAAATACACACTAACATAGCCTTTATCAATTAAATTTTTGGCATCTGAACCCATAGATGGCGTTTCTGTAGTACCAAGTGCTTTAAATTGTTTTTCGATTTCATCGGATACACCATTGTTATTTGTGTCAATAGAGCGTCCTCTACTGTCTACAGTAACACCAGCTACCGTATTTGGCTCTAAATCTAGAGAGTCTAAAACCCCATCTCTGTCGGTATCGTTTAAAGATTGATTAAGAACATCTATTCTATTTCTCAATTCAATCACTTCCGTATTGTCTTCTTGTTCTGAAACCCAGTCCATATGCTTTTCATTTTCATCAAGATAAAAAACCAATCCTCCAGTTCCATTTAACATCCCCATTCTAGATGAATGATCAATTACAACATTTCCATCGTAAGTAAAATCATGAGAATACGATGGTATTGTGGAAATATCAGCATACAAGGCAATTCTCTCACTCAATTTTAATTGTACAGTGACGCCCGCTTTTATATTTATAACATGATCAACAATAGGGTTAGATTGATATCTTAACTGACCATAACCAGCGCCTAAGTGCGCCAAAAGCCCGATTCTGTTTGTCCAAGTCTCAAAATTAGCAATTCTACCAACGTTTACAACGCCTTCAAGTCCTAATCTATAGTACTTTGTTTTCATGTTTGTATCGGCATTCGTTGCAATACTATTATAGCCAATATCTCCCTTTATACCAAATTTTGGATTAAACATATAGCGCAATCCTAAATCAACAGTAAACAAACTTGGTTTTGGTGTTAAAGTGTTGTATTCATAAAACCTATTAAATCCAGCGCCAACCTCAAACGACAATTTGTTATAAATAGACTTGTCTTTAGTAACCTGTGCATTGACTACAACTGTAGTCAAAAATAAAATAATTGTAAATGTAGAGTAAATTTTTTTCATGGTTTTTAATTTTTTTTTTTTGCAAATGTATGGTTTTATTTAGAGCCAACAAAATTTATAACATAAGTTGTTGTTTTTTAACAGAATATAAACAAAAAAACGCCTCAAAATTGAGACGTTTTTTTATTTATAAAATATTTTTAACTACTTCTATAAAGTTGCAGGAAATAAAACTCGGTATTTGCTCAAATCTACTGCTTTTAAAGTTGAACCATATTTAGCATTAATTGCTTTAATAAATTCATTTGCAATCAACGCATAGCCTCTTGGACTTGGGTGAACGCCATCTAAAGAGAATGCACCTCCTGTTACAAAAGCTGATTTTAATGTAAAACCATTTGATGAAAATCCAGCAGTAGAAACCAATTGTGTCATAATTGCTTTTGCATCTACAAACGCCAGTCCTTTTGCATCGGCTGCTGCTTTTATAGTAATATTAAAGGCATCTGTAGCCGCTTTAATTTCTGCCAATTCAGTTGGGATTAAAACATGTTTGTCTTGCAAAGGATAAGTAATGCCAAATTTATCTAATGGAGCTGTTGGTGCAGCACCGATACCAGAATCAAGTGCGGTTGGCGCAGCGCCTATTGCAGATTGGGTTGTTAATAAAACCAAATCAGTAGCCGTTGCCTGTCTTGCTTTACCAAAAATGGCTCCCATTGCACTTGCCTGTGCTGCTGGCATACCGCCTGCTGTAAAAGCACCCGTTAATTGGGCAGATAAATCAGTTAATGACTCATCTTTTATTAACAAAGGGTTTGCTGCTGTGGTTGACAATAAATTAATTCTATCGCCTGCGCCAAAAGCTGTTAAGGCTTGTTTTAATGGGCCATACAGTTGTGTATTTAAGGCACCAATAGTGGCGTCGCCTACGGCTACATTTCCTGCACCCAATACTTTTGACGTCAAAGGATTATAAGGAACTGTAGTAAAGAACGGTAATGTATTTACATAGGGTAAATTGGCAATAACACCTTTTGCATTGTTAGCGGTTAAACCAGCAATTAAAGCAGTATATGCACCATCAAAAGTTGCAGTGGGTGTCAATGCGTTTGTGCCATCGCCGCCTGTTGTTGCATAACCTAAAGCATC
>JBDLSY010000078.1:0-3252 GCA_039805985.1 Pseudomonadota bacterium
AATGCTGCCTATAATTTATCGGCATTTAAAACATTGCCTGATATTGTTATTAAACATATATTTGATTGTATGGCAGTTGTGCAACCCATCACAGAACAGTTGTCTTTATACCCATTAAACCAACGTAAAACTCTTGATGTAGGTGCAGGGGCAGGACTGCCAGGTATAATATTAGCTATTTGCGTACCAGACATTGAAATCACTATGTTAGATGCGGTACAAAAAAAGATTTTATTTATTAAACACGTAATAAGCACTCTACGGCTACACAATGCACAAGCACACAGTATACGCATACAAGATTGGCAGGGAAGCTATAGTGTAATTACCGCGCGGGCGTGGACTGCATTGGCTGATATTGCTTTATTAACCGAGCATTGTATGCAAGACAAGGGCTGTATTGCTGCTATGAAAGGGCCACGTTTAATGTTAGAAGCAGAAAAGCTGCCTAATAATTGGCAAATTAAAACTATTCATAGCATTACCGTTCCGCACTTAAATGAAGCAAGAAGCTTGGCTTTTTTGGAACGCGTTATAACAATTAAACTTTAAAAATTTATAAGGATTATCACTCCAGTGAATTAGATGACAGTTTTAGTTAGTTTTTTCGTATTATATTTTTCTAATTTTATGCATATTTATGTATAAAATGTTTCACGTGAAACAAAACGCGTAAAATATTCATTGCTCATCAGCATAAAGGTTAATTCTTATGAATGTTTTTTGTATCGCTAATCAAAAAGGTGGTGTCGGTAAAACCACAACAACTGTTAATTTAGCAGCAGGTTTAGCTAAAATAGGTCAGCGTGTTTTATTGATTGACTTAGACCCTCAAGGCAATGCAACAATGGGCAGCGGTATTGACAAACAAAGCTTAACTAATACGGTGTATCAAGTATTAATTGGTAAAAGTAGTATCAAAAAAACAGTTGTATTGAGTGAGGCAGGTTATCACGTATTGCCTGCTAACCGTGAATTAGCGGGAGCTGAAATTGATTTAGTCACTGAAGAAGGCCGTGAAACTAAATTAAAGCGTGCTTTGGATTCAGTAAAAAAAGACTATGATTTTGTGTTGATTGATTGTCCGCCTTCACTGTCTTTATTGACACTCAATGGCTTAATTTGTGCCAAAGGCGTCATTATTCCTATGCAGTGTGAGTATTTTGCACTGGAAGGTTTAAGCGACTTAGTCAATACTATTAAACGTGTCACCGCAAATCTAAATACTAATTTGACCATTATTGGCTTACTGCGTGTGATGTATGACCCACGTATGACATTAAGCCAGCAAGTATCGGCACAACTAGAGCAGTTTTTTGGTGATAAGCTATTTAAAACTATTATTCCACGCAATGTACGGCTTGCAGAAGCCCCTAGCCACGGTAAACCTGGTGTTACTTTTGACCCAAGCTCACGCGGGGCTAAAGCTTATATTAATTTTGCTGAAGAATTATTACAACGTGTTTCACGTGAAACATCACTATGTATATCTGATTAATTTAATTGGCTGTGATTCCGTGCAAATACCACTGACGACATCCGCTAATATATTTATTAAATATCAATATCTGCAATACCTTCAGTATATTCAGTACCTTCAATATACTCAACATTTCCAAAGCCTCAATTTTATGACTAACAGCCCGCATAGCACTACGACTAAAAAGAAACCACGCGGTTTAGGCCGTGGTTTAGACACTTTATTAGGGATAGACCATTCAAGCTTAATCACTCAAGCAGGCAAACCAACGATTTTATTAGTGAGTCAATTACAATCAGGCTTGTACCAACCGCGTACACAGATGGACGAAGTCGCATTGAATAATTTAGCGGAATCGATTAAAGCACACGGTTTAATACAACCTATTTTGGTGCGTTCACTCAATGTATCCAGTCAAGGCCATATTCAGTATGAAATTATTGCAGGTGAACGCCGTTGGCGTGCCAGTCAAATAGCAGGCTTAACTGAAGTACCCGTCTTAATTAAAGAAGTCAGTAATGAAAATGCTGCTGTTATGGCATTGATTGAAAATATTCAACGCGAAAATTTAAATCCATTAGAAGAAGCACAAGGCATTGACCGTTTGGTTCGTGAGTTTGGTTTAACACACGATATAGCCGCCCATGCCGTAGGCCGTAGCCGTTCTGCAGTCAGTAATTTATTGCGTTTATTAAACTTATGCCCACCTGTGCAGGCTATGCTAATGGCAGGCGACTTAGACATGGGGCACGCCCGCGCTTTATTGACTGTAGACAATGCAACGCAAATACAGCTCGCTCATCAAATTGTACAAAAACAATTGTCCGTTCGTGATACCGAAAAACTAGTCAATACAAGCACTGATAGCCCTACCTCAAATGCTGGCAATACAACAAAAAATACAACAAAAAATACAACACAATTATCACTTAAACCCACTGTAAATCAAGATACCCAGCGTTTAATTGAACAGTTAAGCGACAGTTTAGGGGCAGCAGTTGTTTTAGAGATGGGTAAAAACGGTAAAGGCACACTCACTATATCATTTAAAGGTTTGGACGTATTACAGGGTGTTATTGAAAAATTAGGAATAATTAATTAAATTATTAATATCAAAGCATTAAAAAATTAACTCGCACCCACAAAACCGCATTGCCGCCATGCTTCATATACCGTAATTGCAATACTATTACTCAAATTTAAACTACGTTGCGTAGGCAACATCGGTAAACGCAAGCGATTCGCTAAAGCAAATTCGTTACGCACTATTTCAGGCAAGCCTTTGGTTTCGCTACCAAATACCAATATATCACCTATTTTAAATTCAATGTCGGTATGTGGGCGGCTGCCTTTTGTCGTGAGGGCATACCACTGCCCTGTTGGACTCAATATTTTTATGGCACTACTGGCATCAACCCAGCTTTCGTGTACGTGTAATGCAGAGTATTCATGATAATCTAAACCGGCTCGCCGTAAATGGTAATCGCTTAATTCAAAGCCTAGCGGTTTAATTAAATGCAATGTACAGCCTGTATTTGCCGCTAATCTAATTGCATTGCCTGTATTCGGTGGTATTTCAGGGTGAACCAATACAATATGAAACATAAAACCCTTTTGTCGTTTTAAATAATAGGCGTACTGCTACCTAAAAATAATAGATACTTTAAGGGAGATTAATTAATATATTTTTCAAACGGTTTAGCATATTTCTCAATCATATATTCAGAACGTCTGTAAACTTGTGCTACAAAATGTTTTAAGTAAGTTTTTGT
>JBDLSY010000079.1:0-4271 GCA_039805985.1 Pseudomonadota bacterium
TTTAGTTTTGAAGAGCAGGCACGAATTATAGCTGCACGGGCTAAATGCCCTATAGGTGATAATCCTACAAGTGTCAATCCAAATGGTGATTGGGTGTCATTATATACAACCTTATCCGCAATTATTAGAGAGCGTATTACGAGTAATAATATAAATGCCGATGATTTAGCGATTATAAAAAGTAATAAGTTGTGGTTAGATGTGGCGATTGGGGGCGAATGGTGGAACAGGTATGCACAGTATGTTTATTCGTACGTATACTGACCGCCAAGGTGAGCTACGTTTGGGCAGAAAATTTACCGATGAAGAAATGTAAATGCGGTTTTAAAAGAAGACCATTGCTTAATTATGGTTATTTTACGAGTATTTTTTGGCTGTAGTCTTTTTAAAATGTAGCGACACTATGTAACAATACGCGATTATTGCCATTATCATTTAATAAAAAACTATCTTAGTAAGGCTGGGTGGTTTTTTGAGTCGTTTTTCCAGTAAAATTAGAAGTTATCAAAATAATAACTATTTGTAATTATGTACAAATAACAAAAGAATTTTGCGCTATTGATCTTTGAAGTAGACCCAGTAGCGCGCCGGATTTTTAAATGCATTGTGTTAATTGATTAGCGTAATTTGAATGTATCGTAATAGTAAGGCGAAGTAAAATTTATTTTCTAATATGAAAATTAATTAAATAGTTAAATTAAATATTGTTAAATTTATAAATTTATATCTTTAATTTTTTTGAGATGGTACTTCGTAGCTGTACTTCTAATCAGCGGTAACAACGTTCAAATTAACGCTAACTCCGCCAAATATATGCTTTAACTACGCCGTTATTTGCCTTTTTAAGTGGTATTAAGTAGTTTAAATCTAGAGTTTTACACTAGTTTTGCCAATTTTTTGGTTTTTTAAATACTGGGTAATTGTTCAACTACCCCATGGTTTACTTCCTGAGCTCTGCCAGTAGCAGTGTATATATTTAGGGAGAATTGACATGAAACGCATGTTATTTAACGCTACACACGCCGAAGAAACGCGTGTCGCTATTATTGACGGTCAAAAATTGGTTGATATTGATATTGAAGTAGCAGGCCATGAAAGCCGGAAAAGCAATATTTATAAAGGCACTATTACACGTATTGAGCCATCTTTAGAAGCTTGTTTTATTGATTATGGTGATGTTAAACATGGTTTTTTATCATTTAAAGAAGTAGGTAAACAGTATTTTAAAGAGGGTGTTGCACCATCATCAGCCAAAATTCAAGAGGCCTTGCATGTTGGGCAAGAACTGTTGGTTCAAATGGAAAAAGAAGAGCGTGGCAATAAGGGCGCGGCACTGACCAGTTTTATTTCTTTAGCGGGCCGTTATATGGTATTAATGCCCAATAATCCTCGTGGAGGTGGTGTATCACGTCGTATTGATGGTGAAGATCGTGCTGAACTACGTGCTTTAATGGATCAGCTTCAAGTACCTGAAGGTATGGGAGTGATTGCGCGAACTGCGGCTATTGACCGTACTTTAGAAGAGTTACAGTGGGATTTAAACTATCTATTGCAATTGTGGAAAGCAATTGACGGGGCAAGTCAAACAAAAGGGGCCTTTTTAATTTACCAAGAATCAAGCTTGATTATTCGTGCTATCCGTGATTATTTTTCAGCAGATATCAAGCAAATTTTGATTGACAATGATGATGTATATGAACAGGCACGGCAGTTTGTCGGCTACGTGATGCCAGACATGGCTGAACGCGTCGTACGTTACAGCGAAGATATTCCCTTATTTACACGTTTTCAAATAGAACATCAAATTGAAACTGCCCATTCGCGTCAAGTCCCTTTGCCATCTGGCGGTAGTATCGTCATTGACCATACAGAAGCCTTAGTCGCTATTGATGTTAATTCAGCCCGATCAACGCGTGGTGGAGACATTGAAGAAACTGCCACTCGTACCAATTTAGAAGCCGCTGAAGAATCGGCGCGTCAGTTACGCTTACGTGACTTAGGTGGTTTAGTGGTGATTGATTTTATTGATATGGAAGACACTAAAAATCAAAGGGCAGTAGAAGCTAAATTAAAAGAATGTTTACGCTATGACCGAGCACGTTTACAAATGGGTAAAATCAGCCGATTTGGTTTAATGGAGTTATCTAGACAACGTTTGCGTCCCAGTTTAGCAGAAGGGTCACACACCGCTTGTCCGCGTTGTAACGGTGTCGGTTCAATTCGTGATGTTAATTCTACCGCACTACATATTTTGCGGTTGGTACAAGAAGAAGCTATGAAAGAGAGTACAGCGGCCTTGCATGTACAAGTACCTGTAGACGTAGCAACTTTTTTATTGAATGAAAAACGTGCTGATTTAGCAAGCTTAGAAACTAAATTAAATGTTAGTGTTATTTTGATTCCTAACCGTCATATTGAGACACCAAACTATAAATTAGACCGTTTAAAGCATGATGACAGTCGTTTAGACACGGCCAAAGCAACATACACCTTAGTAGAAGCGCCAGAAGAACAAGATTTAAGTAAAAATAAATCGCAAGCTAAAGCACCTCAAATTGCTAAAGTAACAGGTGTAACGCCACCTAATAGACCAGAATATATTCCGACTCATGTTCAGGTGAGTAAAGCTCCTGGCAAAGCAGATTTATGGGCTAAAGTAAAGGCTTTTTTTATCGGAAAAAATTTAAGTAAGCCTGTTATAGAAGCTAGTAAAGCCACTAATACTCAAGAAAATAACCGCGCACATAGACCTATAAGAACAGAGCGTAGTACTGATAAAAATGCTGTACGTTCTAATAAAAGTACTCGTCATGAAGTACCATCTGACAATGACACCAGTATTCGTGCTACAAATGTTGCAAAAAATAAGCTAGCAGATGAACGAAAGACGCTTGAACGGGGAACTAGAAACGAACGTGTACCTCGTGAGGCAAATACCATTCGTCCGCCGCGTCCAGAACGTGTATCTAAAAACAATCGTAATGATGTTCATAAAGAGACTACAACTACAGAAATACCGATTCTCATAGAAAAAACTCAAGTACCTGATGTGAAAATTGTTCGTGATCACCGTGAGTTAAAAGCCGAACGAGGTGAACCGCGTCGCCCGCATAACAATCGTTCAACCAAAATAACTTTGACTGAAGTGGCTGATACAGCTGTTGATACACAGCTAGATGTCACTACACCGCTTAACGTTACAGCAATAGAAGAAAATTTAAATCCAGCAGAGCGTAATTCACGTTCGCGTGCTCGCCGTAACAACCGTGGGCGTAACCGTGAAGAGCGGGATGATATTTCTATTGACGCATCTAGTGAGACAAAAATACTACCGATAGATGCTACATTAGTGAGTAATACTACTCATCAAACTGTACAATCAGCGACTATTTTAGTAAATGCTGTCATTAAGCCTATGACTAAGTCTATTGAAATAATTCAGCATATTAAACCTGTTCAATTAGATGAAGCACCTTTACAGTCTTTGTCTAAAGAAGCGGGTTTAGAATGGGTAAATACAGATCATGCTGCATTCGCTACAGCACAAGCAAAGCTGCTTAATCAGCCTAAACCTGTGCGTGTACCGCGTGAACGACCCGTCCGTGTATCTGTAACTGAAGATAAACTAGAAATGATGGAGACAAATAAGCGTCCTTGATAGTATATTAGTATATTAGTATATTAGTATATATAATAAATATATAGTATTAAATTGTAGATTATTATAAAAAATAGTATTTATTTATATTATTTATATTATTTATATTATTTATAGTATATATTTTATATAACTATCATTAATTAACATATATTAATTAACATATATTAATATTCATCATAAAATCGTAAATAACATTTATATAATATGGTACATCATCATTACCTACTTAATAATGGACAATCGTTACATTATACCGCTTGGGGTAATCAATCCGATCCAGTCGTAGTATGTATCCACGGCTTAACGCGTAACGCTAGAGATTTTGATTTCTTAGCTCGTTATTTAAGTTGTGAAGAAGTTAATAATGGTAAAAGTTTTTATGTAATATGTATTGATATGATTGGGCGTGGTGAATCTAGTTGGGCAAATCATATTAATGAATATAGTATCACTCATTATGCACAACATATTTTAGAGTTATTAGACGGTTTAAAAATAATATCACCTCATTGGGTTGGTACTTCAATGGGGGGGTTAATTGCTATGATATTACAGTTAATTGTACCTAATCGCTTGGGTAAACTAATATTAAATGATATTGGTCCAACGA
>JBDLSY010000080.1:0-6551 GCA_039805985.1 Pseudomonadota bacterium
TTCGGTCAATCCACTATAACTGAACATACCACGTTGTTTAGCCACAAAACCAAAATCACGAGCCACACCACGCTCTTTTAAACCGTTTACAAATGCTTCACGCATTTGCTTAATACGTACACGCATTTCGCCTAATTCAGCTTCCCAATCAGCACGCAGTTCGGGCGAATTTAATACCATACTTATAATTGTTCCACCATGCGTGGGTGGGTTTGAATAATTAGTACGAATCACACGCTTAATTTGCGACAATACACGGGCTGCCTCTTCTTTAGTTTCAGTGACAACAGTCAATGCACCCACACGCTCGCCGTATAAAGAAAAAGATTTAGAAAATGAACTGGATACAAAAAATTGTAAGCCTGATGCTGCAAATAAATCAATCGCTATGCCGTCTTCTGCAATACCGTCAGCAAACCCTTGGTATGCCATGTCTAAAAATGGAATTAATTGTGCCGATTGACATACAGCAACCACTTCTTTCCATTGTTCAACTGTTAAATCAACCCCAGTTGGATTATGACAGCAAGCATGTAACACAACCACACTTTGGGGAGCCAATGCTTTAAAGTAAGCCAGCATTTCATCAAACTTAACGCCGTGGTTCGCTGCGTTGTAATAGGGATAATTATTTACCACAAAACCCGCTGCTTCAAATAAAGCACGGTGATTTTCCCAAGAAGGGTCACTAATACTGACTGTGGTATTGGGTGATAAGCGTTTAATAAAATCGGCACCAATTTTTAAAGCACCTGTACCACCAATGGCTTGCGCGGTTACTGCACGTCCTTCGCTAATAATAGCTTTGCCAGCATCGCTAGTACCAAATAATAAACTTTGTACGCCTTGATTGTAAGTATTAATGCCTTCAATGGCTAAATATCCACGGGCAGCATGTGATGCTTCACGAATGGCTTCGGCTTTTTGGACTGCACGTAATAAAGGAATTTTACCTGCATCTGTAAAATAAACACCTACACCTAAGTTAGTCTTTCCAGTACGGGTATCTGCATTAAATGCTTCATTTAAACCTAAAATAGGGTCACGAGGCGCTAAAGTTACAGTAGAAAATAAAGAAGTCATAAAGTATGCTTGAGAAAAATTAAGTGAAATTTAAAAAATAAAGTTGATAAAAATTAATAAAGCTATAAAATTAATAGAGTAGAAGTTTACAAGCAATTAAATAAAAAAATCATTCAATGTAGTGAAAAAATAAAATAATAATTAGAAACTTAAGTAATAATACATACTAATTTAAAAGCCAAAATAGCTTCATAAGAGACTTGTTTTTCAGCAATATACTGTTCTAGTTCAAGCCGTGTAACACAAGCGAACCGTATCACCTCACCATCTAAATTACGTGGCGTAATATTTGGTAATAATATAGCACGGTGTGCCCAAACAGCTTGAGCAATATACCCGTCAGTTGTATTGCGGTGTTCTTGCACCATGCCGCAAGCCGAAAAATGACTAAAATCGGCAACCGTTAAACCAGCTTCTTCATACGTTTCACGCAATACACCTGCTTTTAAAGTATCACTGCTGGATAGCAGTCCTCCTGCTAAAGAATCCCATAACCCTGGGTCGGTAGCTTTGTTTAATGCACGTTGTTGCAACCATATTTTGCCATCAACACTTTCTCCGACTAAATGAACTGCGTGTGTAAATATACCTAATACACGTACTGCGGCACGTTCAACTTCGGCTAATACAGGCGGTAAATCGTTTAATATGGCATTCGTTGCGGGTAACGGTGCTACACTCAATAGCTCATTACGCCATGCATTTAAACGGCCTGCACTATATAAAGACTGTACCCATTGTGCTAAAACAGCATTACGCTCATCAAGGTCTACTGGTAGGTTTATGTGATTATCGTAAAATGCTTGTGGATATAACGCCGCGTCCTGTGGTAAAACTGAACCTACGGTATACCCCATGGCCCGTATAGGTAATCGCTCTTTTATATGGGTTAAAGTCGTTAATAAAGGTGTCATTGTGATTAATGTTTTTTAAAATAATATGTTTTTATCAATATAGTATCAATATAGTATCAATATTTTATATTTATATTACACATTGGATTTACATATTGAACTAAATACATAAAATTTCTTGTGTAAAATCAAGATTTTCAACCTAATGTTACCTTTATGACTATTACACCTACTTTTATTAAGCAACAAGATTTAATTGATACGATCGCTGCTGCATTGCAATATATTAGTTACTATCACCCAACTGACTATATTACCCATCTAGCACGTGCGTATGAACGTGAGCAAAGTCCCGCAGCAAAAGATGCAATAGCACAAATTTTGACTAATAGTAAAATGAGTGCTATAGGTAAACGGCCTATTTGCCAAGATACAGGCATTGTGAATGTATTTTTAAAAGTGGGTATGGAAGTACGCTGGGAAGGCTTTACAGGGAGTTTAGACGATGCGATTAATCAAGGCGTACGCCAAGGCTATTTGCAGCCTGACAATAAATTACGTGCCAGTATAGTAGCAGACCCGCAGTTTGACCGCAAAAATACTAAAGACAATACACCGGCAGTTATTCATGTAGAGTTAGTACCTGGTAACACAGTGGACATTACCGTTGCTGCTAAAGGCGGGGGCAGTGAAAATAAAACTAAATTTGCAATGCTTAATCCTTCAGATAATTTAGTAGATTGGGTATTAAAAACAGTGCCTTTAATGGGGGCGGGTTGGTGTCCCCCAGGTATGTTAGGCATTGGTATTGGTGGAACTGCTGAAAAAGCGATGTTGATGGCAAAACAAGCTTTAATGGAAGATATTGATATGTATGAATTGCAAGCTAAACGTGATACAGGTGTTGCATTAAATAAAACAGAATTATTACGTTTAGAATTACATGAAAAAGTAAATGCTTTAGGGATTGGTGCGCAAGGTTTAGGCGGCTTAACAACCGTATTAGACGTTAAAATTAATATGGCACCCACGCATGCAGCCAGTAAACCCGTGGCAATGATTCCAAATTGTGCGGCAACCCGTCACGCACATTTAGTGATGGACGGCAGTGGGCCTGTGTTTTTAGACCCGCCCAGTTTAGACGTATGGCCTAATGTTAATTGGACACCTAATGAGCAAGCCAGTACACGGGTTGATTTAAATACTTTGACTAAAGAACAAGTAGCGACATGGAAGCCAGGGCAAACTTTATTATTAAACGGCAAAATGCTAACTGGGCGTGATGCGGCACACAAGCGAATTGCCGATATGTTGGCAAAAAGTGAGCCATTGCCTGTATCGTTTAAAAACCGCGTGATTTATTATGTCGGGCCTGTAGATCCAGTTAAAGGTGAAGTCGTGGGGCCTGCTGGACCCACTACGGCAACCCGTATGGATAGCTTTACTGAAATGATGCTAGGTCAAACGGGCTTAATTGCAATGGTGGGTAAAGCCGAGCGGGGGGCTGTGGCGATTGAAGCCATTAAAAAACATCGAAGTGCTTATTTAATAGCCGTTGGTGGTGCAGCCTATTTAGTAAGCAAAGCGATTAAAGCGGCTAAAATCGTTGGTTTTGCAGATTTAGGTATGGAAGCGATTTATGAATTTGATGTAGTAGATATGCCCGTAACCGTTGCAGTAGACAGTGGTGGTACTAGCGCACACATTACAGGTCCTGCACTTTGGCAAGAAAAAATTGCTAAAGAAAATTTAAATAGTCTAAATGGTATTAAAGTGATTACTAAATAAATTACTAATAAATTACTAATAAATTACTAATAAATTACTAAATAAATTATTGAGTCGTTATAAATTAATGCAATAAAAGCAATGCCCCATACTACTTTGACTGCCAGTAACTACACTCAAGCCCCAATTGGGGTGTTTGATTCAGGTATTGGCGGTTTAAGTATTTTAAAAGCCTTGCAATTACACTTACCCAAAGAACGCTTTGTGTATTATGCAGACAGTGAATATGCACCCTATGGTGAAAAAACCGATACTTTTATACAAGAGCGGTGTTTAGCCATTGTTCATGAGTTGTACCATCAACATTTTATTAAAGCATTGGTGGTGGCTTGTAATACGGCTACTGCGGTAGCGATTGCCCAATTGCGGCTTAGTTATCCGACTATGCCAATTATTGGAATTGAGCCCGCACTAAAACCAGCTGTAGCCCATAGCATTACAAATAAAGTTATTGTGATGGCAACGCGAGGCACTTTGTCTAGTACGAAATTCCAAGGTTTATTACACACTGTACAAACACAATCACCTACAGTAAAAATTGTATGTCATGCTTGCGATGGTTTAGCTGGCATCATTGAACAATATTGGTTTGATTTAAACCACTTTAAAATTCATGAAAATATACAACAACATTTGGCTGCTGTTAATATTAATATTAATTTAAACGTTAATAGTATAAGTATTAATAATAATTACGACACCTTAGTATTAGGTTGTACGCATTATCCTTTAGTACTCAATGTTTGGCGTCAGTATGTGCCTGCTTTTTTTTATATTGTGGACAATGGCATTGCCGTAGCCCAACAATTACAACGCCGCCTTAAGAGTTTAAATTTATTGAATGAAAGCAATGTAATAATTCAGCCTATTTATTTAAGCAGTGCTTTGAATGATAAAATGAATATAAATAAGATGTTTGCAAATATTTGATATTCAAATTTATAGATTTTAAAGCTTTAAATTTTTTAAAATCCTGCCTATCTTTTAATCCTAAAAATCCTGATTTTAAGGGTTTATTTAATCTAAATCATTTCAAAAACCCCAACTCAAATACCATTGGGCGCAATTTTTCAGTCAAAGTTTTATACGCTTCTTCAAATGGTTTAAAGTTAATCGGTACACAATCACCGCTATTGTTTCTGGCTTGTAGGGCTTTGCGAATTTGATACCAACCTACATCAGGGCGATTTAGTTTGAGTTCGTCACGCACAGCTCGGACATCAATTTGCATAAAATACGCTTGCCATAGTTTTAAGCCTTCAGCCATGATGGTTTGTGCTTCAATACTTAAACGTTTATCTTGTAAATACTGCACCATAAAATCGCTTTCAAAACGGTCATTCGCCCCGACTTCAGTTTCAGTAAACGGAATAAAGTGATTAACGATACTCCATTGTTTGCCATTCCATTCAAGATTGTCGGCGCTGGCGGTGAGGTTGCTGCCGTTAAACAACATCCATATTAAACAATCGTGTTTAAATGCTTCGCTTAAAGGCTGTGTGGGTTGTAAAAATTGGTCGCGGTCGTTTAACCAAGTGGGTTTGATTATTCTTCTTACTGTAAACACAATGGCGGCCTGCCACAGGTTTTCGGCGGTGATGTAGAAGCCATCTCCTCTACCAATAGCAGAAGAACATATAAAGGTTAAAGTTGATGTATTTTGTAAGTCATTACCAGCACAACACATATAAGCTTTTGTGTTATCAGACCATGTTGAAACACGCGGAGTGGTTGTACGTGCACTGATTGCATTTTTTAACGGAATTACCTCTTGTTTGTTGGTTTTAGGTCTTTTTATCCAAACATTTAAAAATGTATTATTCGGTAAATTATAAAATTGCTTTTCGCCAATCGGCTTAACTTGTTTGTCTAAAACCTCAACATCAATACTTGTAATTTTGATTTTTTTTGCTAAGGTTTGATTTGCTTTCCACACTAAAAAACCAATCGGGAAGTTACCTTTTAAGCCATCAAACGCTTTACTGGGTACTACAAAACCGCCTAAATATTCCGCCGACCAAGCCACTCTAAATTTTTCAAAATTCGGCGCATTCACATATTTTAATGTGCTAAACATGGCAAGCGTAGCCGTGGGTATTTCTTGGGCAATTCTCGCTACAAACTGGGTAAATAATTCATTGGTAGCTTTACCATATTGACCCATTGCAGTGGCTGCAAATTTACTTTTTGCGACACCTGCTTTATTTTCTGCTTCAACATTTCCAACGGCGGTATTGTCAGCATTTGTTGCCTCCGCATACGGCGGATTAATCAACACCAATATTTTTTTACCGTCTTTAATCGCTTGTTGCAAGGCGGGTGGCACTTTATTGCTTAAACTGTAATCCATTTTCCCATCGTCGGTAATATCATCATTTAAATAATCGTACTGAAACCGCGTAGCTGCGACACAGGTTTTGGTGGCTTTCATTACATCAATGTCGGCGGCATCTAACGTAGACATAAACACATTGCGCGGGTTGCTGTGCTTCACTTCAAGGTTGCCTACACCGCAACACATATCCCAAACGATATAATCTTTTTGCCATTGCTTGCCCAGCGTGGCTTCCAGTTTTTCGTATGCTTTGTCCACCACGGCAAGCGGCGTGTAATACGCCCCTTTAAAACTGCGTTCGTCAATCGGAATCAAACTGTCACGCCGTTCTAATAAATAATTGCGGTATTCTTGCTTAGGCGGACGGTCATAAATCGCCCAAAACTGGCGATAACCTTCGTGGCTACTTAATTCATACACTTTATTACCAAGGATAAACACGGGCTTATTGTTTTTATGCAGCAACTCGGCGGGCAGGTTTTGATGGGTAC
>JBDLSY010000081.1:0-3401 GCA_039805985.1 Pseudomonadota bacterium
ACGACCGTCAATTAATTACCCATTTGAGCTTAAGCGATGAACGTGATTATGCGATAGCCTACGTTGTATTGAGCCATTCTTTTAAAAATTAAGTAAGCAAATCAAATTAAATTAAATCAAATTAAATTAAATTAATTTAAATCAATTTATTAATTTTGTATATTAACGCTACAAATAAAAATAATTATTTTATGAACACACCTTTAAACACTGCACTATATGGCCCTTTAATTTTAGATATTGCCAGTACAGTGATGACCCATGCTGAAGCGAATTTATTACTCGATGCCCGAATCGGTGGCGTGATTTTATTTGCCCGTAATTTTGAAAATCGTACACAATTATGTGCCTTAACCGCCAGTATTCATGCCGTGCGTAAGGATACTGTATTGCCTAAACTATTGATTGCGGTAGACCACGAAGGCGGGCGAGTACAACGTTTTAAAACCGATGGTTTTACACACTTACCGACTATGGCAAGCCTAGGTAGGTTATGGCAAAATGATACACTGGCTGGACAACGTTTAGCCAGTCAAGTCGGATTTGTATTGGCGGCCGAGTTATTGGCATGCGGCATTGATTTAAGTTTTACACCCGTGTTAGATTTAGATTATGGACAAAGTTGCGTGATTGGGGACCGTGCTTTTGCGGCTAATCCACAACACACTAGTGATTTAGCCCGTGCTTTAATCAGCGGTTTACATCGGGCGGGTATGCGTAGCTGTGGCAAGCATTTCCCAGGTCATGGCTTTGTTACAGCCGATTCGCACCATGAAATACCTGTTGATGAACGCGATTTAAAAACCATTATGACAGTTGATGCCAAGCCATATACCTACTTACAAGATGTTTTAGACAGCGTAATGCCAGCTCATGTAATTTATCCAAAAGTAGATTCGCAGCCTGCTGGTTTTTCTAAGATATGGCTAACTATTTTGCGTGACCCAAAACAATCAGCATTTGAAGGCGTCATATTTAGCGATGATTTAAGTATGGCAGGTGCAACTGTCGCTGGCGATATTCATGCCCGTGCTAAAGCCGCTTTAAGTGCAGGTTGTGACATGGTATTGGTGTGCAACGCCCCTGAAATGGCACTTGAATTATTAAACGGTGATGCTTTAACACAGACATCAGACCAAGCGTATACCAGCCATATACGGATTAAACGTTTAGTACCCAATACGCTACAAGACCTTAGTTCGTGGGATAATTTGCAGGCGTATACGCCTTATCAGTTGGCTTTAAATGCAGTAAAGTCATTTTTGAAGTCTTAATCTTAATTTTATGATTTTTTTCAATACAGCAAACTTTGCAAAAAATACACTTAATATTGCAAGTATTACAATGGCTTTAGCAGTTAGTACATTAGCACAGGCAAATTTTGCGGTAAATACCATTCATTCTGATGTATCTACACCCACCAAAGAGTTAGGTACAGTTACCGTTTTAGGTGGGTCTGCTAGTTCTTTACCTATGCAGATTCCAACTGTGTTTGAAAGTATGACTGGCAAACAAATTGCCCAAACAATTAATGCGACTGATAGTGCCGACGCACTAAAATATTTACCGAGTTTAACAGTACGAAAACGTTATATCGGTGACTATAACCACGCCGTATTGGCAAGCCGAGCCAGTGGCACGGGCAATAGCGCACGGTCTTTGGTGTACGTCGATGGCATTTTATTGAGTAATTTATTGGGCAATGGGGCTAGTTATACTCCCCGCTGGGGTTTGGTTACGCCTAATGAAATTGAACGGGTTGATGTACTTTATGGTCCTTTTTCGGCAGCCTATTCTGGTAACTCTGTCGGAGCAGTGGTTGATTATCAAACCCGTATGCCTAAACAGTTTGAAGGGTCTATTAAATTAGGTACTTTTAGGCAAAGTAATCAGCAATATGATGTTAATAATCACTTTGATGGCCATCAAGCCAGTGTCAGTTTAGGCAGTAAAGTGGGTGCTTTTTCTTGGGTGATGAACGCCGAACGCTTAAACAGTAGTGGGCAGCCTTTGTCATTCGCTACCCGTTTAGTGTCTAGCAGTACAGTTCCAACCGCTACCGGTATAGCCGTGACAGGAGCAGTGATAGGACAGTCTAATCCGCAAAATAAACCTTGGATATTGTTGGGTGCAACAGGGCAGTCTAATATACAGCAGCAACATTTAAAAATTAAATTGGCTTATGATTTTTCTAAAAAAGTGCATTTTGACTATACATTAGGTCTGTGGAATAACGACGCTAACACTACAGCATACAGCTATTTAAAAAATGCCGCAGGCAATGCGGTTTATTCGGGCAATGTAATTGTAGCTGGGCGGCAGTATGCTTTAAGTGCGAGTGATTTTGGACACAGCAAAAGTAAATCGCAGCACTGGATACATGGAATTAATCTAAAAACTAAAACCAGTGATACATTTAACTGGCAGCTTGCCGCCAGTACCTATCGTTACAGTATTGATGAAGTACGCGGACAATCAAATATACCTTTGCCTGCCGGACAATTAAATGGTGCAGGGCGTATCACTGATTTAAGCGGTTCAGGTTGGCAAACGTTTAATGTTAAAGCTGCTTGGCGTGCTAATACGACACACACTGTTGAATTTGGCGTACAACAAGAACAGTATCAATCACGCAGTCAGGTATTTAATACGCCTAATTGGCTAAGTGGAGCGGCGACTACACACATATCTAAAAATACAGGCAATACTAAATTACGTAGTCTATGGCTACAAGATAACTGGCAAATTTCATCGGTATGGCACACAACATTAGGAACGCGTTTTGAACAATGGCAAGCCAATAATGGTTTGGTTGCTAATATAAATCGCAGTGTAGTATTAAATAAACGCAAGGAACATTATTTATCTCCTAAGGCTGCTTTAGCGTATCAAGCCAGTCCGCTATGGGTATTAAAAGCTAGTGTGGGGCGTGCGGTACGAATGCCAACAGCGACCGAATTATATCAAGGCAATGTAACGGATAATGCTATTGTAAATAACGACCCTAATTTAAAGCCTGAAAAGTCTTTAACTTATGAATTAACTGCCGAACGTAATGTAAACCAAGGCAGTGGTGTGTTGCGTATGACTGCATTTGGTGAACGTACCCGTGATGCCTTGTATAACCAAACAAACTATGCCGTATCACCCAATATTACCAATGTACAAAATGTTGGAGCGATTCATACTAAAGGTGTAGAATTAGCGTATCAAACAACATTTTTGCGCGATTTAAGTATGAGTAGTAGTTTGACTTATACTGATTCAATAATTACTTCAAATAGTAATAATCCTAATAGCATCGGTAAAAAACAACCCCGTGTACCGAATTGGCGTGCCAATATATTATTAACCTATCCATTTAATCGGCAATGGTCGGGCAGCTTAGGCATGCGTTATAG
>JBDLSY010000082.1:0-7160 GCA_039805985.1 Pseudomonadota bacterium
ACTTTTGCTGAAACAGGGCTTTATAGCTCTATTACAAAGTCATATACCCACTACTTAGACAGAAATATCCAAGGAATTTGCATGAAATCTTTAATGAATATGTTTCAGCAGCATGCTGAACCACAAAAAACTTTTGAAGCCATTACCATTGGGATTGCTTCACCAGAAAAAATTCGCTCATGGTCTTTTGGCGAGGTTAAAAAACCCGAGACTATTAATTATCGCACTTTAAAACCAGAACGTGATGGTTTATTTTGTGCTAAAATTTTTGGCCCTGTTAAAGATTATGAATGCTTGTGTGGCAAATACAAGCGTTTAAAGTTTAAAGGTGTGACTTGTGAAAAATGCGGCGTAGAAGTGACGCTGTCAAATGTACGCCGTGAACGTATGGGGCATATTGATTTAGCATCACCCGTTGCACATATTTGGTTTTTAAAGTCATTGCCCAGCCGTTTAGGTATGGTGCTAGATATGGCATTGCGTGATATTGAACGTGTTTTATATTTTGAAGCTTTTGTAGTCGTAGAACCGGGTATGACACCGCTTAAACGTTGTCAAATTATGACTGAAGAAGATTATTTATCTAATATTGAAAAATACGGTGATGAGTTTAAAGCCATTATGGGTGCAGAAGGTGTGCAAGCCTTATTACGCACTTTAGATGTAGACGGTGAAATTGCTGATTTACGTGCTCAATTAGCCGCAGGTGGTTCAGAAACAAAAATTAAAAAATGTGCGAAACGCGTTAAAATTTTAGAAGGCTTTCAACGCTCTGGTATGAAACCAGAACACATGATTTTAACTGTATTGCCTGTATTACCGCCCGAGTTACGCCCACTAGTCCCGTTGGACGGTGGACGCTTTGCTACATCCGATTTAAATGATTTATACCGCCGAGTCATTAATCGTAATAGCCGCTTAAAAAAACTATTAGAGTTAAAAGCCCCTGAAATCATTGCCCGCAATGAAAAACGTATGCTACAAGAAGCGGTAGATAGCTTATTAGACAACGGGCGTCGTGGTAAAGCAATGGTTGGTCAAAATAAACGCCAGCTTAAATCTTTAGCGGATATGATTAAAGGCAAAGGCGGTCGATTCCGTCAAAATTTACTCGGTAAGCGCGTCGACTATTCAGGTCGGTCAGTGATTGTCGTAGGCCCTACATTAAAACTACATCAGTGTGGGCTGCCAAAATTAATGGCTTTAGAGTTGTTTAAGCCATTTATTTACCGCGAGTTAGAAGCACGTGGCTATTCACAAAATATTAAGCAACATAAAAAAATTGTAGATGCCCAAGAACCTATCGTATGGGATATTTTAGAGGAAGTGATTCGCGAACACCCTGTATTGTTAAACCGTGCACCGACTTTACACCGTTTAGGGATTCAAGCATTTGAACCGCAATTAACAGAAGGCAAAGCGATTCAACTACATCCATTGGTCTGTTCGGCATTTAATGCTGACTTTGATGGCGACCAAATGGCAGTTCACGTGCCTTTGTCATTAGAAGCACAGATGGAAGCCCGCACCTTGATGTTAGCGTCTAACAATGTATTATTTCCAGCATCAGGTGACCCGTCTATTGTCCCTAGCCAGGATATTGTATTGGGTTTATATTATGCAACCCGTGCGCGAACTGGCGGTAAAGGTGAGGGTATGATGTTTGCCGATGTGAATGAAGTCCGTCGAGCCTTTGATACACAACAAGTAGAATTGACTACGCGTATTACAGTACGTATTGTTGAATCGGTACGTGACCCGCTTGATACTGATACGCTGATTAGTACCATTAAGCGGTATGAAACCACCGTAGGCCGTGCAATGTTGTCAGAAATATTACCACCGGGTTTACCGTTTGATAATATTAATAAAGCTTTAAAAAAGAAAGAAATTTCTAAGTTAATTAATACTAGTTTCCGTAATTGCGGCTTGCGTGATACGGTTGTTTTAGCCGATAATTTAAAAGATTATGGCTTTAAATTAGCGACACGTGGCGGTATCTCTATTGCCATGAATGACATGTTGATTCCTGCACGCAAAGCCGATATTGTGGCAAAAGCGACTGCCGAAGTCAAAGAAGTTTCTAATGAATATGCCAATGGGCAAATGACGAATCAAGAGCGTTATAACTCGGTATTAGATAAATGGTCTAAAGCAGGTGATACCGTTGCTAAAGTATTGATGGAAGAATTAGCGGTAGAAACCGTGAATAACCGCCATGGTAAACCCGTACAGCAAGAGTCATTTAACTCAATTTATATGATGGCTGATTCAGGCGCACGTGGTTCAGTAACACAAATCAAACAATTAGCGGGTATGCGTGGTTTGATGGCAAAACCCGATGGTTCAATTATTGAAACACCTATTACCGCTAATTTCCGTGAAGGTTTAAACGTTTTACAGTATTTTATTTCAACGCATGGTGCGCGTAAAGGCTTGGCTGATACCGCATTAAAAACAGCTAACTCGGGTTATTTAACCCGCCGCTTAGTGGACGTTACTCAAGATTTAGTGATTCGTCAAGACGATTGCTTTACTGAACGTGGCGTATTAATGCGAGCAAAAGTAGAAGGCGGGCAAGAAATTGAGAGTTTACGTGACCGTATTTTAGGCCGCGTAGTGATTGGCGATATTATTAGTCCAAGTACTGGCAAACTCATTGCTAATGATGGGACTATGCTTAATGAAACCTTGTGTGATGTTATTGAACACAGTGGTTTAGATGAAGTTAAAGTTCGTACACCGCTTACCTGTGAAACGCGTTGGGGGTTATGTGCCAAGTGTTATGGCCGTGATTTAGGCCGTGGGCAATTAGTCAATTCTGGTGAAGCCGTTGGGGTTATTGCGGCACAATCTATTGGTGAACCTGGAACACAGCTGACTATGCGTACCTTCCACATTGGTGGTGCGGCTTCACGGGTTGCAATTGTTTCTAGCATAGATACTAAAGCAGCAGGCACTGTGCGGTTTTCTTCAGTGATGCGCTATGTAACCAATAATAAAGGTGAACAAATTGTTATTTCGCGTTCAGGTGAAGCCATTATTATGGACGATACAGGGCGTGAACGCGAGCGTCATAAAGTCCCTTATGGTGCAACGCTACGCGCTCATGATGGGGTAAAAGTACCTGCTGGTGAACGGATTGCCAATTGGGACGGTAACTCGCGTCCAATTGTTGCAGAATATGCAGGGACAATTAAATTTGAAAATGTACAAGATGGTGTTACTGTTAGTCGTCAAGAAGATTTCGCTATTGGTTCTTCAACTTTAGTCGTCATCGATGCTAAACGCCGTGGGGGTGCTAAAGCCAATACGACTTTACGTCCAAGTATTAAATTATTAGATGCTTCTGGTAAAGAAGTAAAAATTGGTGGTACAGACCATGCAGTTAGTATTAGCTTGCCTATTGGGGCTTTAATTACGGTACGTGATGGTCAGGAAATTGGTGTCGGTGAAGTATTGGCAAAAATCTCGACAGAATCACAAAAAACCCGTGATATTGTGGGTGGTTTACCGCGTGTAGCCGAACTGTTTGAAGCCCGCTCACCTAAAGATGCGGGTATGTTAGCAGAAGTAACGGGTGTAGTTACCTTTGGTAAAGAAACTAAGGGTAAGCAACGTTTAATCATCACTGATTTAGACGGTAACCCAGAAGAGTTTTTAATTCCAAAAGACCGCGATGTACTCGTCCACGAAGGGCAAGTTGTCAATAAAGGCGAGTTAATCGTTATGGGTCCTGCCGATCCACAAGATATTCTACGTTTATTAGGCATAGAAGCTTTGGCGAACTATATTGTTGATGAAGTACAAGATGTCTATCGTCTACAAGGTGTGCGGATTAATAATAAGCATATTGAAGTGATTGTGCGTCAAATGTTGCGTCGTGTGGCGATTGAATCACCGGGCGATACTAAATTTATTCCTGGTGAGCAAGTTGACCGTTCAATTATGCTAGATGAAAATGACCGCGTTGTAGCTGAAGGCAAAACACCTGCGATTCATGCGAATTTATTGATGGGTATTACAAAAGCGTCGCTATCTACCGACAGTTTCATTTCGGCGGCCTCATTCCAAGAAACGACGCGTGTTTTAACTGAAGCATCTATTATGGGTAAACGTGATGATTTACGTGGCTTAAAAGAAAATGTAATTGTTGGGCGTTTAATTCCAGCAGGCACAGGTTTGTCTACGCATTTAGCACGTCAAGCACGTATAGAAGCTGAAGCAGCCGAACGCCGTGCAGAGACAATATTTAACACCCCTGTAGCCGAGCTAGCCGTTGAAGCTGATGAATAAACGCATCAGTAGTTAGATAGTCAATCAAAATCCCCATCGATGTTATGTCAGTGGGGATTTTTTCTTTACAAATATTTACAGTATGTTGTAAAATATTCTATTGAATTATTAAATAAGGTGTATCAAATGTTTTTAATCGCCAATCGCCAATCGCCAATCGCCAATCGCCAATCACCAGTCGCCAATCGCTTTAAGCGATACTTGATTTTATTCTGAGTTTTTCATTTGTTCCGCTATTGAAAAGTTCAGCTTAATTATTAAGCGGCAAAAGAGTGTTGTATGAAAAAAATAATACCTGTAATTTTCTTTAGTGGCTATGCTTATTTCTCTCTTAGTCATGCACTTCCCAATCAACCTTTACAAGATACTGCTGAGAAAATCTCAAATTATATTAACCTAGCAGATTTCAACAAAAACAAGAAATCAATATATTTAATAAACCCAGCATATACTTCAAAAACGTTAGGTAATAGAGTTTTTTCTGAGATTGTTACTGATGAATCTAACTTAAAAATGCCAAAGCGTGTTCTAATGCAACAAAAGCAAGATGTTTTAGAAAGTAATAGTAATCTTGTAAAAGTATTGATTCCATTATCTAAAGTTAAAAACAAAACAGTTACTTTATTAAACCCCCTTCTTAAAAGTGGGCAAAATAAATTTACTATTGGGTTGCCAATAATAAATAGCATATCTGATACTCAAATTAGCAAAGATGGTTCAGTTATTTATATAGACCGTCAAGGTATCACAGATATGGTAGTTCAGTCTTTTGAAGATTCGGCTAGAGTTTTAACCGTGTTAAATAATATCAACTCACCTGTTGAATATATTTATACTGTAAATATTCCTGTTGGTGGACAAATTTTAAAGATGCCTAATGGTGCCATAGTTATTTTTGATAAAAGTACTAATTTAGTCGGTGGCTTTGCACCACCTTGGGCAGTTGATGCTGAAGGTAAAAAAATTCCAACACACTATGAAATCCGTGGTAATACTGTGGTTCAAATTATTAACCATATTAACGCTGCTATAAAATATCCTGTAGTAGCCGATCCTTGGTTTGGAAGTAACTTAATTGATAGGGCTACTTGGGCTCCAGTAGATTCAAATAATGGATTTATCATACTTAATGTATACCCAACATATTGGGCTAGATACCTTGGAATTGTGGCTTATTCTGGTGTTATTTCCCACCCAATTATTGGTGGAGCAGCAGGCGTAATAGCGACTAAAAAAATTGGAATTGCGGGTTGGAATGAGCTGTACTCAAAAAATCCTACTGGAATATTACCTGATTAAACTTTAAGAATTAATACAGAATCAATGAAAAATCAATATATTTGCCATCAAATGGTTCCTATAGCTATGGCTAAAACATCTTGGAATTTAGATCAAAGAAGACCTGATATTGGATTAACTAAAACAATTATTACAAAATGTAATCCTTAATATTGATAGGGTAGTGGTAAAAACGAAGTTTTAAAAAAAGCTATGTTGCTCAAAAAAATTCATAAGAAATTTTCAATCATAATAATTTTTTTACCACTGCCCATTTGACTAACTTAAATAATTTATTAGGCATGATGAAACAAATACTTAAACTATTATTAACTACATTACAACAACACACATTAATTGCGACTGGTAGTACTTTTGTTTTTACAGTATGGTTTTATATGCTGTACTCTATATTTTCAATTAATATCAACTCACAACCTACGGGTTATTTTTCTGCTCTTAGATTGGCTTGGATAATTGCTAACAGTGCAAATTGTAATAATTTTGAAGAGAATAATGATCAGACGACTGAATTTGATACTTTTTGGTGTCAAACGAATACTGTATTTGGAAAGCCTTCGCCTGATGAAAAAAATTTTCGTATTTGGATTTTTTTTACTGACAACTCTAAACGTAAAGAATTACAAAATTTTGTACTGAATAAACCAAAAATCCCTATTAAAGTAGTTCATATTTTATTATTGAATACCTTGCTAACGATAAAGAATATATCAATTTTAATAATAAAATAATTGAAAAATTCCCAGGCACTTTTTATACATATTAATTTTTATAACCAAAAATACTATATTTTTATTGTATTTAGTTTTAGTATTTTTGATTATTTTATGTGCCATTAAAAATATCAAATTTAATATTTTTTTTATAAAAAAGTTATTTAAATAATATAACTACCATCAATTTACTAAAAACAATACAAGTATCATTATGGAATTTGCTGTTAATGCTAACCTAAAACAAGAGTTAACAGACTTAATTGTCCGACACATTGCAGAGGAAGGATTAACTTATTACGAAGCCAAACGCAAAGCGGCTAAACAAACTAAAACCGCAGAACACAATGTCCTAATGCCTAGCAATGACACTATTGAAACCGCACTGCGTGATTATCTAATAACATTCGTACCTGAATACTCTTCTGAACTACTGCGATTGCGTAAACTAGCGTGTATTTGGTTAAGTAAATTAGACAATTTAATAATGGTTACTCACGGACATGCCACCCTGTTTGCTGTGGGTGCTGTGGTGAATGGTACGGCGACTCAACATTCGCCGATACATATTCATATATTTACAGATGATTTTAAAGACTTAGAAATAGCTTTACTCAATAGTCATATCGCACTTGAACACACTGAAAAAAAAGTAAATCAACATTATTACCCTGCTATTGTTGCCCAAGAGGCTGATGTACCCATAGTAATGACTATTTTGCCTGTATCTCAATACGTTTTTGCAAAAACGGTACAAACGGCAACCCATGCACAATTACAGGCTATTATTAAAGTAAGCGTACTTAAACTATGAACCGTCGTCAATTATTACTAGGCTTAGGATTAACAGGT